>JBILGL010000198.1:0-7349 GCA_044351075.1 Isosphaeraceae bacterium
GCAACACACAAGGATGGCGAAGAGCAGCACCAGCGAGGCAAACTGGGCGTAGAGCAAGCCGCCATTGAGTGTGCCGAAGAAGATACGGGAATCTTTTCCTGGAGCTGGTCCGATGACGTCAAATGCAAGATACTGGCAGAGGACGAGGGAACCAACCAAACCGAGAAGCGTGAAAAGCCCTAAGCTGCGATTACGTGTTGGGCTATCACTGCCGGCAAGTACGGTCAGATCAAGGATGAGCGAGAGCAGCCCCCAGACCGTCAGGATGATGACTGGGCTGAAAATCAGAAAGTCTTTGATATTTAGGCCGGATCCCATGTTTATTCCGTACGTCTGTCTATAGTTTTTTCAGCAAGGATGCCCGACAACCTGCAATGTATGTATATCAGCCGGAGAGGGTATCGAATTCATCCACGTCGGCCACACGCCAGCGGCGGTAACAGAGAAGAATCAGACCGACACCAACAGCCACTTCAGCCGCGGCAATAGTGACCACAAAAAGGGCCATCATCACGCCAGTCAGTGGGCCTTCACCCTGAGGCACATCACCGTATCGCCAGAATGCGATGAAATTGATGTTCGCTGCATTGAGCATAATCTCAATAGCCATCAGCACGCCAATGGCATTTCGTCGCATCAAAACGCCCATCAGGCCGATGGCGAACGATGCCGCAGCGAAATAAAGAAACCAGGTGAGTGGGATTTGCTGACTCATTTGCGTTTCGATCGTCTCAAAATCACCCGAAAAATCTGAACCATGAGAGTTCGTGTCTTATGATACCTGCGGGGGCTCAGCAGATGCCGTTTTTTCGTCGGAATTGTCATACTGAGCCAGAACCACGGCACCCACAAGTGCAGCCGTCAGGAGCAGACCTGCCAACTCAAAGGGAACCACGTAGCGTGTCATCATCTCGCGGCCGACCGCTGGAGTCATGGCAATGATGGCTCTGCCACGTTCAGTCGTGGTTTCGGCCGTGACCGGAAATTCAGGCCTGACGCCGAGATCTGTCCACGGCTTGAACCCATTAATTCCAAGAAAAAGAACGATCAGCACGGACCCAGCCACGCCAACGCCCAGTAGCCGCCACTGGCTGGAAACAATGGTCGTTTCGTCGCCCTGAATATTTCGTGTGAGCATGATGCCGAACATCAGCAGAACGGCCACAGCACCAATGTAAATCAGCACTTGAATGGCTGCCATGAATTCCGCCTCAAGCAGCACAAACTGGCAGGCCACCACGAAAAAGAACGCCACCAGAAAAAGTGCGGCATGCACCAGATTTCGGGCGAAGACCGTCCCAAGCGCCATCAGGAGGCCGAAGGCCGACAGGGCGATGAAAAGGGCTTGTATCACGTCAGATGTCCTCAGTGTTCAGCTACGTTTTTTGCGAATGTTGTCAGTGAAATCAGTCAGAGCCCACGCGTCGTTGCAGCCAGAAGCGAATCGCCCGATCGGCTGATCAGTGTTGGACGACGTTCAGGATCGTTTGCCTGGTAGGTGTTTCTGTTAATTCGAAAAACAAGTGCGATGGCGCCAGCCGTCAGCAGACCAGTGACCAACCACGCCAGCAGACGGGCTGAGAAGCCACCGACAGGACGAATGACCATCTCAAACCAGATTGTGGCCACAAAAATATTGGCGATAGCCAAAGGCACCATTGTTTTCCAGGCAAAACTCATCAGTCGATCCACACGAACACGCGGTAAAGTGGCCCGAATCCAGAAGATTACGAAGACGAGGAAAAAGACCTTGCCGAGGAAAACCGGTATCATGATCAGGTTTGAAAGATGCCAGGGTGCGGCATAGCTCGGGCGGGCAGAAGCCGACACACGCGAATAGGCATCCGCCTTGAATTCAACCGGGCGATTGGCCATCAGTACCAGATCGTTGCCAACTCGATGCGAGACCTGAAAAGCCTGAGTCTCGCCAGCTAAATTGGTGATGTTAATACGGAAGCCGGTCGCTGGGTTCTCAGGAAATTCATGATGAGCATTCAGTTTTAAAACGGACTGTAATGAAGCATCGAAGGGAGCGACGAGCATGTGATCAGCTTCGTCTGCGAAATATCCCTGAAATGGCAGGCTTCCCCCGCCCAGAAATAGCGTAGTTGATAGACAGCAGATGGCGAATACGTTCAGGTATTCACCGAGAAAAAAGAGGCCGAAACGCATGCCCGAATATTCGGTATGGAACCCGGCGATGATTTCTGATTCAGCTTCAGGCAAGTCAAACGGCGCCCGATTGACTTCCGCAATGCTAGAAATCAAAAGTAGCAGGAATCCAAGAATCCCTGGCGGGCTGAAAAGAAACCAGCCCTGATCATATTGCTGCGTTTGGACAATCGAGACCAGACTCAGGCTGCCGGACCAGAGAATGACTGGCAAAATCGACATGACCTGCGGAATTTCATAGCTCACCAGCTGTGCCACACCACGCATGGCACCAAGCAAAGAATATTTGTTTCGACTCGACCAACCGGCCAGGAAAATGGAGAGGGCCGCGATCGAAGAGACTGACACCATGTAAAGCAGACCACTCGGCAGATCAACTGGCGCCAGACCAATACCGAATGGAATGACTGCAAGCACAAGAAAGGCAGAAATCAGTGTGAGAATTGGTGCCAGGATGTGAACAAAGCTATTCGCACCTTTAGGTACAATACTTTCTTTGATGATCAGCTTAATGAAGTCGGCGAAAGGCTGAAGGAGGCCAAACGGCCCGACTCGGTTGGGGCCAATCCGGTCCTGAAATCGAGCGGCAATTTTACGTTCTGCAAGAACGATGTAAGCCACGATCAGCGGAAAGACCGCGAAGAAACCGGCGAAGAGATAAAGGCCCCAACGAATCCAGAGCACGGTGTCCACCTGCTCATAGTACATTCGCTGAGCCATAATCGGCATGAAATCATTTGTAGTCAGAAGATCAAGATGCGCCACAAGTCAAACCCCGGATCTGTTCGCTATATCTCAAGACTCAATGCCGAAATGAATTACTGCCATCGAAGGGCGCCGCGTGCCCAGGCATAAGCCAGCCCGATGAGAAGCATGACTATGAAAATCACCATCTCAATCAGGGCGAAAAAGCCGAGACCACCGTAGCTGACCGCCCATGGATAGAGAAAGACCGTTTCAATGTCAAAAAGCACAAAAAGAATGGCGTATAGATAATACTGCATGCGAAACCGCACCCAGCTTTCACCCACTGTGATCACGCCGCACTCGTAGAACTCGTTTTTATTCTTGCTTTTCCGCTTCGGTGCCAGAAGAGCCACCAAAACCAGCGGGCCCGCCGCAAAAGCGGTCGCAACCAGCAGCAGAAGGCCAATGAATATGTAGTTGTAAACCATGATTATGTAGGTCTTTCAGATTTTAGCCGATCACATCGACCTGTGTGCCGCCGTCAAGAGCGATCACGGTGATTTCACCATCGTCAGACTGAAGACGCAGAGTGGGCTGATTGAGTGCAGCCGCCTTGGCACCCATTTCCATACCGCCGATCGGCCGGAGCGATTCAGAAATAACCACCCCTTCCCGCCAGGTCTTCCACTGACGGTGGCCAACACGCACATGCTGGGTCACGCGCACCCGAGTACCCGGCTTCCATGTCGGTTCAATCGTTGCTGGTCGCGGAATCATGCGTCACTCACTTTTCTGACCGGTTCTGACCTCTGCACCACATATTACTTTACATTCATAGCGATCTCAAGACTCAGGAGATTTTAACCCCCTGAAACTTGTCTGGATCACCCGCGCGAAAGCTGTAAAGCCTTCTCCAGTCGCTGATCCTTCTTCTTTTTTACCTTGCCACGCTCAGTGACCTGTTCGGGGCTGGCATAGGCGTCAGGATGAGTTTTGGCGTAATATTCGCTGGAAACCAGAAGATCCTGAAGCGAATAGATATGCGTCTGATGCCGCTCATAATTCGACAATTCGAAATTATGATCCATTTTAATGGCGTCGAACGGGCAATATTCCGAACACATACCACAATTCATGCAGACGTCCATGTCAATGTAATATTCTTCCGGCAAAGTCACGGGCTTGCCGTCAGGGCTGTGTGCCTGGCTCATCCAGATGCACTGAGGCGGGCAGACTTTAGCGCAAATATTACAGCAGGTGCAGCGGACGTTGCCATCCTCTTCATCATAGACGAGAACCGGCAGAACGCGATATCGTTCATAGGTCGGCAATCGCTCATCAGGATATTCAACAGTGAAGAGGCCTTCGGTCTCCGTATCCTGCTGAATAACGGGCAGCTTGGTTGGACGGTTGAAAAGATCGACTGGCAAATCACCACCACCGCGACGCTTGAATGCCTTGCCTGCCTTGATGTCTATCGTAAAGGTTCGAATGAAACGCCTAAGCGTAATCATGTGACCCTTAATGATGCCCAAGCCTTTTGCCATTTTTCCAACCTCTGATCATCCAGACCTTTAAGTCACCCAATCGCCAACTTCGGGAAATATCGCACAAAGTCAGCCCGAAAGGAAGCCGGGCAGCAGGCCCGGCCATTCATGCTTCAGACGATTATCGATCCACTTCGCCCAGAACAATATCAAGGCTACCCAGAATGCCAACCACATCGGCAACCGTCGCTCCGACGCACATCTTTTCAAGGGCAGTAAGATTGATGAAGGACGGGCTTCTGACGTGATATCGATAGGCCGTTGCTGACCCATCGGCTACCACATAATAGCCCAGTTCGCCCTTGGGATTCTCGACACGGGAATAAGCCTCACCGGCCGGCACCTTGATCTGATACGATTTCTTGCCGGGCAGAATCGGGCCTTCCGGAATGTCGCGAATGGCCTGTTTCAAAATCTTGACTGATTCACGCATCTCCTGCAATCGCACATAGTAACGATCATAAAGATCGCCGTTTTTGCCGACAATGACGTTAAAGTCAAAGCGGTCGTAGATTGAGTAAGGAGCAGCCCGGCGAATGTCGTAATTCACGCCTGAGGCACGCAGTACTGGTCCAGCGGTAGAATAGGCAATTGCCTGTTCCGCTGTCAGTGACCCGACGCCCCGGCAACGATCGAGCATGATTTCGTTGGCGGAAAGCAGCCCATCCAGCTCGTCAATCTTCCGATCAAGCCGATCATAGACGAACTTATGGCACCGCTCCTTCCAGCCCCTGGGCAAGTCGAATGCGACCCCGCCAAAGCGGAAGTAATTACACATCATGCGATTACCACTGGCCCATTCGAAGAGGTCGAGTATCAGCTCACGCTCTTCGATGGCGTAAAGGGCTGGAGTAAAGAATGCACCAATGTCGTTCAGGAAGAAGCCAATGGCCCACATGTGACTGGCCACGCGGGTGAGCTCTGCCATGATCACACGGATGTATTCAGCTCGCTCAGGCACCTTGGCGTCGTCGCCCATCAACTGCTCAACCGCCAGGGCATAACCGAAATTATTTCCCATGCTTGTCAGGTAGTCGAGCCGATCGGTGAACGGGAAGTTCATCAGGAAGGTGTTACGTTCGCCAATCTTCTCATGATTCCGGTGCATGTAGCCCATGACCGGCTTCAGGCCGACAACTGTTTCACCATCGAGCCGCAGATTCATGCGGAAAACGCCGTGAGTGGACGGGTGTTGCGGACCCATACTCACAACATATTGATCTGTATCAAGCTCGCTAATTTGGACGCCGCCGGGCATCAGGTTCTTGCCCTTGACGTCGTCCTGATCGGAAAGCGTATCCCAGCCGCTGTAGTCCTGCGGTATTTTTGTGTTTGTGCCGTAGGGGTTCTTCTCTTCCGAGCGGAAGTGATGACCATGGCCTTCTTCCACGCGGCTGTCAAAAACCTTGGTCGGACCTTCGTAATAAGGCTCAAGGAAGTCTTTACGCAGTGGATGATAAGCATATCCTTCCCACATCAGGATACGCGTCAGGTTCGGGTGGCCGGTAAATTTCACACCCATCATGTCATAGACTTCGCGTTCCTGGAAGTCGGCACCTGGCCAGATATCCGAAACACTCGCCACTTCGCCCTGGCCTTCAGCCTCGGCCACTCGCACGCGAAGTACAATCAGAGTGCCCTGATTAATCGTTGAATCGAGATGATAGTTGACCTCGATACAGTCCTCGTAATGCACACTCTGCACACTCGCCAGATAGTCATATTTCGTCTGACTGTCGTCTCTCAGGAACAACGAGACGTCTCGCAGGCGATCGGCAGGAATCAAGAGCCCAGCATCAATAATTGTGCTGGTGCCGGCACCAAATTTTGAGTTAAGACGTTCAGATAGTGCAGCCAGCTTTTCATCACCAAGCCACACAAGACTTGGGCGGGCCAGGGCTTTCTTAATCTTTTTCGCGGCGGCCGGCTTGGCGGCCGGTTTCGCTTCTTCTACTGGTTTTGCCTCAGTCTCGGCGGGTTTGCCCGCCATCTTGGCCCGCAGCTTGTCGGCAGCCGACATCGGGGCGGAAGTCGCCGCAGCAGCAGGTTCTTCGGCCTTTTCAGGCTGAGGGGCAGGAATGATCGGAGGCTTTGTCAGCGTCTCCTGATGTTGATCGAGCAGGCCCTGAGCGGTTTTCTCAGCGGTATATTCCAGAAACCTAACGTCGATTAAGTCGGGACCGAGAACAGGAATTGGTACATCGCGTTCGACTTCGCGTTTGTACCAGACGGCGTCGGCCAGACTTTCGCCGTCGATTTTCTTTTGAAGAGCGATCAAGCCGTTAAGCAGTGCTTGCGGAGAAGGCGGGCAGCCTGGAATATAAACATCAACCGGCAAATATTTATCTACACCAGAGACTACGTTGTAACCTTCCTTGAAGGGGCCGCCGCCATTGGCACAGGCACCCATTGAGATCACATATTTAGGCTCTGGCATTTGGTCATACAGCCGGGCGATCATCGGCATCATCGTTTTGGTAACGGTGCCGGAAACGATCATTACATCGGCCTGACGAGGAGAACCACGAAAGACTTCGGCCCCAAATCGCGAAATATCGAAGCGGCTGCAAGCCGTGCAGATCATCTCGATTGCGCAACAGGCGAGACCAAAGCCCAGAGGCCATAAGCTACTGCGGCGGCCCCAGTTATAGACGGTATCGACCATCTCCAGCAATTTTGGCCAGCTCGTGACGAAAATATGCTGTTCCAGCTCTTTTTGTAGAACTGGATCGATAACAACTGTCCACTCAGGATGTGCCGTACTCTGAACACTCATTCCAAGACTCGTTCAAACGACTGGATTCTTGTGACGGAATATCTACCATACAATAGACAGTCGATCAGAAAATTGCCAGTAGTTGCTGACCTCTTTTCAGAAGATTCGAAAAGGTCCACTCGGAAAGATCCTCATGACTCCACGGCACCCAGCCCAGTTCAGTGTGA
>JBILGL010000199.1:0-7341 GCA_044351075.1 Isosphaeraceae bacterium
ATTGTGGGAAGTACCGTATCAGCAGATTAAGGCGACGGACTGTGGCCCTCGAGCGAAGGAGATGACGCAGCAGCTCTTTCATTTCATGGATGTTGAGCTGTTTCCATTCGTTGAAGAGGAGCGGCGAGACACTCAGCTCAAGCGTGCGGAATACAAAAAACAGCATGACGACTCGAGCGATCTTCGCTATCGGCTGAACAAGGAACATCAGAAAAAGAAGCAGAAAAAGCCGGATTCAGGGCCAAATCCGCTGAAGTAGATTGCATTGAGAATTAATGCAATTGCATTTCATCAAATAATAAAATTCCCCCTGAGGAAGCCGTCAAAGAGGAAGATGGCTTTGCTCTGGGGGATTGTCTGTATTTAGCTCTTTACATAAGTCAGAATAACGGGGCACCCTATGCCGGAGATCGAATCGATCATAGCTCGATCATCTCCCATGTCAATTTCCACCGCCCAACCCCGATCAGCCAGATATTCCGGCAGATCATCGCCAAATTCAGTTACCACTGGCCAGCCCCAGGAGCCACCCGGATGATGCAGCCTTGGTTTGACCAGATCAACCATCGAACCATCTTCGGCAATTTGCAGTCGTTTTTCTGTTACGCCAGTTCCCGGCTTGAGCGGAATCGTGAAGAGGTGCACCCCACCCGTTTTCAAAACCCGGCCAATTTCGCCCAACGCCTGATCAAGGTTTGGAATATGTTCCAGCGTTTCGGAACTGATCACCACATCAAACGATTGATCGTCAAATGTCAGCCGCTGGGCATCCTCATGTCGCAGGCCACCCACGATTTCACCAGGCCTGGAACCATCGATAAACTCAGACTGCACAATACCTTCCACACCCGCCAGCGATTCGCTCAGGCCATCCACCACATTCAAAATCAAAATCTGCTTTGATCCTGCACCGGCAAGATTGGCATATTCCCTGACGGACCGTGCTTCGGTCGGCAAAATGTGCAGCAGGGCCGCCGCCAGCCTTCGCCCGCGCGTCTTTGAGCCGCACCAGGGGCAGATCATCGATTCTTTGATTCGCAACTTTCGAGCTTCATCAGCCGATAGGCCCCACATCGACACAAGTTCCTGCCCAACAGCCGCTTGCAGAAATCGCTTCGGGCCTTTTCGGCCACAAGTTTCGCACGCTGACCAGCGGCAGGTGGCAAAGACCCCAGCCCAGCCGGCCAGATGCCTGAGCCGGTGAACGATCGGGTTATAAACTGCCAGCAGGCTTTTTTTGAGGCCGATTTTGATGGAGGCAAGGGGCACGGAATTGAACTTTCTGCAGCTTTTTGATTATCACCTTGACCCTTATCCAGAGACTGACCTATCATAATGTTATCAGTTGTCAGGCTGGTGAAATACAGCGATCTCGAATGGCTTCGGACTGTATTTTTTCCGGTTGAATCGGTTATGCGGCGAATTTTTCCGCAGGGAGTTGTGCGGCAATGGCTTACTCAACGACGGTGACCCGGCACAAGACGCGTGAAGTGGGTGTGGGTGATCACGTTGTGGGTGGATCAAACCCGATCTGGGTGCAGTCGATGACGACGACCGACACGTTTAACGTGCAGGCTACGCTCGACCAGATTCACCGACTGGAAGAAGCGGGCTGCGAAATTATTCGCGTCACGGTGCCCAAGAAAGAAGACGCTGCGGCAGTCGGGCAGATTCGTTCGCAAATCAAAATTCCACTGATCGCCGACATTCATTTTGATTATCGAATGGCCCTGGCCTGCATGGACGCCAAAACGCCGGACGGCAAACGGGCCGTAGATAAAATTCGGATCAATCCCGGCAATATCGGTGGTCGCAAGCGTTTTGAAGAGGTGATCCGCAAAGCCAAGGATACCGGCACCCCGGTGCGTATTGGTGTGAATTCAGGGTCGCTGGAAGATGACCTGATTGACAAATACGGCTTCCCATGCCCGGAAGCGATGGTCGAATCAGCCCTCCGGCACATTGAAATTGCCGAAAGTCTGGGCTTTTATCAAATGATCATCAGCCTGAAGGCAAGCCACGTGCCCACGGCCGTGGAATGCTACACACTCTTTGCCCAGAAGAGCGATTATCCAACGCATGTCGGCATTACCGAAGCGGGCAGTCGCGAATATGGCACGCTGAAATCAGCCGCCGGCATCGGCGCGATTCTGCTGCGAGGCGTGGGCGACACGATCCGCGTGAGCCTGCTGGGCGACCCTGTTCCAGAAATTGCTGCCGGATTCGACATCCTGCGGGCCTGCGACCGCCGCGTCACCCGGCCTGAAGTCGTCGCCTGCCCAACCTGCGGCCGGCTCGATATTGATCTTGAGCGGATCGTGGCCGAAGTCGAAGAGAAGATGAAGAATCTGCCCAACCCGCTGCGTATCAGTATTTTAGGATGCCTGGTCAATGGCTTTGGCGAAGCCAAGGAAGCCGATCTGGGCATTGCGGCGGGTAGTGGCAAGGGAGTGATCTTCAAGCGAGGCGTGCCGATTCGCAACGTGCTTGAAGCCGACATGGTGCAGGCTCTCTGGGAAGAAGTGATGCGATTTGACGAAGACACGCCACCTCTGGAAAGCTATGCCGCCAAGCAGAAGCAGAAAGAGGCAAAAGCCGGGAAGCTGACGGTAATCAGCTGATTGGCGCCAAACCCGCCATCTCCTGATAAAGCCATTTTCTGGGCCACTCTCTTGACATGCCGGGAGACGATAGGCATACTATTAAGCTCGCTATTGAGTTGAAACAGGCTCAGCGGTTTTGAATGAAATATCATTCTTTGCCGATACCTGAAGTAAGTGATGGCGTTTTTGATGCGTCATCCGTTCTGTTTTGAATGTTTGCGGTGAGTCTGCAACAGTCAATTCAGGATGTATCTGAATGAACTTGTGAGGAATATCAGCTTTCCATGCCAACGATTAATCAGTTGATTCGTAGCCCGAGACGGGCCAAAGTTTACCGCAGCAAGTCGCCGGTTCTCGATGGTTGCGCGTTCAAGCGGGGTGTCTGTCTTCAGGTCAAGACGATGACCCCCAAGAAGCCGAATTCGGCCATGCGTAAAGTGGCGAGGGTTCGCCTGTCGAACCAGAAGGAAATTACCGCTTATATCGGTGGTGAAGGTCACAACCTGCAGGAACACTCGATTGTTCTGGTCCGCGGTGGTCGTGTCCGCGACCTGCCGGGTGTTCGCTATCACATCGTTCGCGGTGTGCTTGACTGCTCAGGCGTTGCCGACCGTAAGCAGGCCCGTTCGAAGTACGGTGCCTCGACCAAGAAGGCCGCTGCCAAGGGCAAAGGCAAGAAGAAATAATTCACCGATACAGATCGAATCAGGCCCGGTATGCTCTCGCAAGTTGATTGAGCGTGCCGCCTGACGGTATTTTTCCAAGAGGATATTCATAAAACCATGGCCCGCAAATTTACAGCCAGTCAGAAACAGCTTCGGCCAGATGCCCGCTTCAACTCGATTCTGGCCTCGAAGTTTATCAACAACCTGATGTACGACGGCAAGAAATCAGTCGCCCGCAAAGTCTTTTACGATGCCATGGCACTGATCGAAAAGCGTGTACAGAATGATCCGCCGATTGATGTTTTCAATCGTGCCGTAGATAACGTAAAACCAGTGGTGGAAGTTCGTTCCAAGCGTGTGGGTGGTGCCACCTATCAGGTGCCGATGCACGTCAAGCCATCACGCCAGCAAACGCTTGCCATCCGCTGGATTCTTGCCGCAGCCCGCGACAAGAAAGGTCGCCCGATGCACATGCGTCTGGCCGACGAACTCATCGCCGCTTACAACCGTGAAGGTGCGGCAGTGACCAAGCGCGAAAACGTCCACAAGATGGCCGACGCCAACAAGGCTTTCGCTCACTTCGCCTGGTAAGCCCAGCCTGCTCAAATTGACATCATTAAGCCCGCAGCGATTGTTGCGGGCTTTTTGTTTTTCTTGATTGATAAAATTTGTTCGAAGAATACGTTAAATATGAGGGGATATTCGTGTCAGAAAGCGAATTAAACTTCAGCGTTTTTGAAAAACAACCAGGCATTCATCAACCATTCATTCATGGATCTCTGCAATATGAAAAAAAAGCCAGTTCAATTCAAGCCTTACAAAGGCTTTACACTCATCGAACTACTGGTCGTGATTGCCATCATCGCTGTTCTCATTTCACTGCTCCTGCCTGCTGTGCAATCGGCCCGTGAGGCCGCCCGGCGTGCCCAGTGCGTAAACAACCTGAAGCAAATCGGCCTGGCCATGCACAATTATGAGTCGGCCAATAGCTGCTTCCCAATCCTTCAGACGGGTGGATGGGCACCTGGAGCCAGCGCCTCGGTGACGACCTATGGCCCGGGCGCACTCTTGAGGGCGGCCGCATTTGTTGAGCAGGGTGTGCTTTTCAATAATTTCAATCAGATCACCGCCTGCGTCTGGGGCTGCTCGGTATCAGCCCAGGGCAATGCAACGGTTGTTTCTACGGCCATCAAAACCTTCATGTGCCCCAGTGATGGTGTCGGTGCATTTAATGGAAGCTTCTCGGATAACTCCAACTGGACTTACGCCGGTTCAAACTATGGCCTTTCGGTAGGCCCTCAGTTTAACTGGTACGACTCCCAAAACTACACACTCGCCAGCGTCAATTCCGGCGGTCTGGGCTTCGGTATGTTTCATTTTACGCGTCCGGTCACAATCAGTTCGGTTGTCGATGGCACAAGCCAGACGATCATGGCGATGGAAGTGATTCGCGGCGACAATTCTGCCGGACTGGCTTCAAAATCCGATATGTTTTCTTCAGTAAACTGGACAGGCACAACGGCTTATGGATTAAACCAGGACAATAATCCATTCACAGCCGCCGGGCTCGCAAATCTCAGAACATATCAGCGAAATTGCAGTCAGGCCGGCCAGGCCCGCACAGCACCGATTCGCGACGATGCCCGCCAATCATGGGCCCTCGGCCGAATGGCTCTTGGTGTTGCTGTTGGCATGCTGCTGACCCCCAATAGCAAAACCCCCGACTGTGCCCCCGTTCAAACTTCCGCCGCACAAAGCCCTTCCTATGCGTCTGGTGGTGGCTCCCGCAGCTATCATCCCGGCGGTGTGAATGTCTTGCTTGCCGACGGCAGCGTCCGGTTCATGAAGGACACAGTAGCTGAAAACGTCTGGTGGGGCCTTGGCACGAAGGCTGGCGGCGAAGTCATCAGTGCCGATGCCTACTAAAAATCAAGCGAAGTTCTGGTCAAATGAATCCTGCCCCGGCCTTTACGCCGGGGCTTTTTTGTTGATTTACACCTCCGGCTCTTTGATAATACGCGAAAGAAATCCCGCCACCCGATCAGAAGTCTGAGAAATTCCGCCAATGTCTTCATCTCGATTCCTACTCAGCCTCGCCCTGTTATTCGGCTTTTCCAGTGCCTGCATGGCTCAGGGCACAATCCATTCCGTTCGATATGAACCCTCTACCAAGCCCGGCGAATTGATATTCGGCGTCACGTATCGTGTATGGATCCCTGAAGGCGTGAAAAAAATACGGGGCGTAATCGTACATCAGCACGGCTGCGGCAAAGGTGCCTGTCAGGGTGGCCGAACTGCCGCCGACGACCTGCACTGGCAGGCTTTGGCTGAAAAATGGCAATTTGCGTTATTAGGACCCAGCTTTGAGCAGGAAGATGGCCAGAATTGCCGGATGTGGTGCGACCCTCGCAATGGCTCGCGAGCCCGATTTCTTCAAGCACTTGACGACCTTGCCAAAGCCAGCGGCCATGCAGAGCTGGCCACCGTGCCCTGGTGCCTCTGGGGCCATTCAGGCGGTGCCTTCTGGGCAAGCCTCATGATGATCTCTGACCCCCAGCGCATCGCTGCCGTTTGGCTTCGTAGCGGCACCGGTTTTTCAGCCTGGGAAAAAGGCGAAATTCCCAAGCCCGAAATCCCCGCTGCCACGTACAAAATCCCGACCATCTGCAACCCTGGCCTGAAAGAACGCGACGACAAGCGATTTTCAGGTGCCTGGACTGGTGCGATGGCTATGTTTCAGGCCTATCGGGGGCAGGGGGCGCCGATTGGCTTTGCACCCGACACCAAAACCAGCCACGAATGCGGCGATTCCCGCTATATGGCCATTCCGTTTTTTGACGCCTGCCTCAAGCAGCGTATTGCTACTGATGGATCGCTCAAAGAGCTTTCGCCGGACCAATTCTGGCTGGCTGGTGATTGGGAATCTGAAGCCGTCCCTGCTTCTTCATTCAAGGGCGATCTGAAAACCAGCGTCTGGCTTCCGGATGCGGCTTTTGCCGAGGTTTGGCGGAATTATGTCGCGCACCAGAAGGTGGTTGATGAAACAGCACCACCATCACCTGTATCATTGAAATTGACTAAGTCGGATAATGGTGGGCTTAAAATCACATGGCAGGCTTCGGCAGATTTGGAAAGCGGACTGGCGGGTTTTGAAATCAGTAAAAACGGCAAAGTGATTGCCACATTGCCGGAAAATCCTTCTGCCCAGTTCGGCCGACCGCTATTTCAGGGCATGAGCTACCACGATACGCCCAAAGAACCACTGGCAACTATGCAATTTGTGGATGTAAACCCATCCGGTGGCGAATATGAAATCCGCTCAATCAACACGGCCGGGCTGAAGTCGGAACCGGCAAAAATCAAATGATCTTTCGGCTCAATCCGCTTCGGAATGGCCTTGAAGCAATGCAATTTCCCGCTCGATCGCAAAGGCGACCTGATTCATCTCGTCGCCTTCATAACTTCCATGTGGCCACGGCCAGTTTACGGGGTCATCCTTGAACCTGGGGATCAAATGCCAGTGTCCGTGAAAAACCGTCTGCCCCGCCACGGCCCCATTGTTCACGACCAGGTTAAACCCATCGGCACCGGTTGATCGAACGAGTGCTTTGGCCAGCATCGGGATGACAGCGGCAACTTTACTGGCAACTTCGGCTGGAAGATCAGACAGGTCGCGATGATGTTGCCGCGGTACGACCAGAAAATGGCCATGATTAACCGGGCTGATATCCAGAAAAGCATAGCAGTTTTCATCCGCCCAGACTTTTTTAGACGGAATTTTACCGGCGATGATCTTGCAGAAGAGGCAATTGTCGTCGGAATGATGCGAAAGCGACATGAGTGATACCTCAACAATGCGAAAAACCGGCCAGAATGGCCGGTTTGTGATAATCAGAATTGATCAGCGAATCTTTAAAACGCGTATGAATTTACGAAACGGTCGGTGCCACTGGTGTGGAAGTAGAGACCTGTTCGTTTTCACCAAGAAGGCTCAGCACAGCCATTTGTGAGCAATCGCCCTGGCGAACTTTGCTCAACTTGTAGATTCGGGTGTAGCCACCATTACGATTGGC
>JBILGL010000201.1:0-7337 GCA_044351075.1 Isosphaeraceae bacterium
CCCCTGGATTGACCTCCATTGGGGCTTTCAGGTGCTGCTCTCCATTGGTTATGAGCTTGGCGGCATACCTCTTTTGAACATCGCCAAGTGCTGCATTACTACGCTGGCGGTGGCAATTCTTTTGTTTGGCTGTCGGCGACCCGGCTGGCCGCTCTGGGTCGCCATCATTGGCTGGTGGCCGGGCCTGCTGGTTTTAAGCGGGCGAATGTACGTTCGCCCCGAGACGATCTCGTTGCTCTACATCTCTGTCGTTATGTCTGTGCTATTTCATTGGCGCAAGCACCCGCGTGCCATGTGGCTGTTGCCGCCAGTTTTCCTCTGCTGGGTCAATACTCAGGGCCTTTTTGTGCTCGGATTTATCCTGATGGGTGCAGCCATTGCCGAAGCCGCTTTTGATCCGGCCATGTATCAACGCAGCCAGCGTCCCTGGTGGGCTCGCGTAGTCGCCACGACAGGTCTCTGCCTGATTGCCTGCCTGTTTAACCCATACGGTCTGAAAGGGCTCTTTTTTCCGCTGGAATTGGCCGGCACGATGCGAAACCCGATCTTTCGTACCATCGGCGAACTTATGCCCGTGCCTCAGTTTATCCAGAGTCTCGGCTATCGTGATTTCCCGCTCACTCTTAATCTTGCCACGCTGCCTAAGGCTCTTTCCATTATTTCCCGACACTTTTTTGATTTTCCCCTGCCGCTGAAAATGCAACTGGCCACTATGTTTTTCTGCTTTTTGAGCTTCATTTTGCCGATCCTTGGCGGCTTCTTGCTCTATTTTCGTCAGAATGCAGGTCTGGTGCCCGAGGTGGTTGACAACGAAGCACCCCTTGGCAGTAAAAAAAATAAAAATGTAAAAATGAAAATGCCCCCAAAGTCTGAAAAAACAAGACTCGCGGGGCTGATCCGATTCTCTCTGTTTCGCTTCCTGCTATTCCTTTTCTTCAGCCTTTTAAGCCTTCAGGCTACAAGAAATAGCCACCAGTTCGGCGCAGTGCTCGGCACCATTACAGCTGCTAATTTTGCTCAGTTTGCCAGCCTTACCGGAGGTGGGCGAAAGAAAGGCGGCAGCCGTCTGAAGACTGCCATTTCACCGGGGAATTCCATTGCGATGGCACTGATGATCCTCACGACCATCTGGGTTTCAACTGGCCAGTTTTATCAAGATTCTGCTGAGGGCCGAACCATCGGCCTTGGTCCTGAGCCGCTCTGGTTCCCGCACGAGGCAATAAAGGCCGCTGGTGCCGATGGCCTGCCGCCCCGATTTGCATCGTTTCACAATGGCCATGCCGCCCTTTATGATTATTATTGGGGCCCTGAAAAAAAGGTCTTTTCCGATGCCCGTCTTGAAGTCATCGGCCCTGACCTTTATACCCGGCAGATTCGATTGACGAATGCCCTGAGCAAGACGGAACCTGCATGGAAGTCGCTTGTGGCGGCGGCTGATCGTCCTGTCATGCTGGCGGATCATCAGGCAAATTCAACAGTTTCTGTAACTCTCATGACTGCCAGCGATTACGCATGCATTCACTTTGACCCCGTTGCCGCCGTTTTTGCACCAGCTGAGAGCTTGCCTCCATCAAAGCTTCGACCATTTGATTTTCGTCAGGCCCATTTCAGCCCTGATGGCTTCAGAGCCCGGTCTTTTGAAGAACGTCTTGCTCTTGCCCGGGCCCTTCGCAATATTGCCGGCGGGCTTTCAGGCCTCTCTCGCGATGATCTGGCCGCACCAATGAATCTTGCTGGAATTAGTCTCTGTTCCAATCTCGCCGCTGAAGAACCCACACTTTTTGATGCCTGGAAGCTCAAGGGGCAACTGCTTCAGGCTGCTAATGCGGGCAGTGCCCAGCGCGATAGTGCCCCACAGATATTTGATCCATTGGGCGACTTGGCTCTTGTCCGGTCCTTGTATGCCCTGAAGCGTGCGGCCGAGCTTAATCCTGACGACTTCTCTAATCTCTTCTCTTTGGTGGTTATGCATCGCGGACTTGAGCAGCCAGATCTTGAACTGTCGGCACTTCTTCAGCTTACGAAACTCAAAGCGATTAACACCACACAGTCGGCCGAGCTGGAAAACGCTGTTGGGCGTATCGCGACCTTGAGGCAGCTGCTGGCGGATCGGCCAGAAGCCATTGATCAAGAGCCCGCCAATCGTGCCGATCTGCAAAAAAAAGTCGCTGCATTGATGGGCAGAGGCCAGACTCGCCAATCTGCTGAGCTTATGGAAAATTCATTGCCGCAGGATGGTTCCCCCAACGATCTCCTGCAGCTTTCCGGCAGTCTCTGGCTTTGGCAGGGCGAGCCCGAAAAAGCCCGAAAGGCTTTTGAGCGTATCAGCGACGAACCCTTACGGCAAATGCTCCTGGCCTGTTGCTGGATTATTGAAAACCGGCCACAGGAGTCGGCAAAACTGCTGGAAGAGGCCCGTGCGTTTGACCAGAAAAAAACGGTTTCTGCCGAATTACAGTTTGATATTCTCGCATTACAAGCTCAGCAAGCCATGGAAAGCGGTGAACTGACTCGTTCCAGGGCGGATCTGCAACGCCTGCAAAATTACGCAGTTTCACCCAAACAGCGAGATTTTACGGCGAAGATGAGGAATCTTGTCTTGCCGGGTCAGTAAAAAACGCTCGGTTAATACTGATAATCAATCAGATTGCTGATAACTGTAATATTCGCGAATAAAAAAGACCCCAAATGGGGCCTTTCTTAAAACTTTATTACGCCGACAGGAATCGAACCTATGACCTCCAGGTTATGAGCCTGGCGAGCTACCTCTGCTCCACGGCGCACTGATATAGTAGCAGACTTTCGGCCCTGCGTCAAAGTAAATGAACTTTGAAATCCAGATAATCATCCACTAACCCTTCTTTAACATTATTCCAAAGACTGAATCACCAGCCACTTGGAGCAATTGCTAATTTTCTTGGATTTATCCAAATAAAATCAGGGAATTCTCGATTATTCAATAACTTTCAAGATAGAATCTCTTATCAATTGCCCATTATTTTATATCAAAACAGCTAGAAGTCCTATTTTGCCTATTTCTTCATATCGGCAAAACTTACCATCTTATTATGGCCAGAATGGAAACATGGATGTTGCGAAAAATCACCATGCAAGCATCGTGTTAAGTCCTTTAATGATTAGCTTTCGGTAAAAATATCTGGAAAGTTCTTTTCTGCTTAGTTTTACATGTTTGACGGAATAATTTGAGAATAACTTCGGTCGGGGGATGTCACAGTACGATTCTTATATCGTAGAAATTGTGAATGCTGGAAGATAGATGGATGCATGAATGGATGTATAAGAGATGAGTTCGATATCGAATTCTGGAGTTGTTGAGCTGGATCGGTGGAAGTCTCTTTTTGAGACATTCATTGATCATCTGGTTCGACAAAAGGGTTTATCATCGCTCACGCAGAAGTCGTATCGTGAAGATCTCAATACATTTACGCTTTTTCTGGAAGAGCTTGTCAGGCAGGGTTCAGGTGGGGTAGAGCCAGAGCTGATTGACATAAAAAAGCTGCGGCGATTTAGCCCCTGGCTTAATGGTCAAGGTTTTGCGCCGAGGTCAATTGCTCGGAAGCTGGCATGTCTCAGATCGTTTTTCCGTTACCTGCGACGTTCGGAGATCATAACTCATAACCCGAGCGAGGCCCTGAAAAACCCACGTCAGCCAAAGCGTCTCCCAAATCCGCTATCAGAGTCACAAGTCGTCACATTTCTTGATGGCATCGTGGCGGACAGTATTATTGCAGTGCGTGATCGTGCCATGTTTGAAACGCTTTATGGCGGTGGCCTTCGTGTCAGTGAGCTGGTGGGGCTTGATCTGGCAGATCTGCGTAATGACGACTCTGCCGTGCTGGTGCGAGGCAAGGGGCGAAAAGAGAGACTTTGCCCAATCGGCCAGACGGCCATGCAGTGGATCAGCCTCTGGTGTGGTTACCGAACGCCTAAAAATGCAGGCGAACCGGCTGTTTTCCTTAACTGGAAGGGAACAAGGCTGACGACTCGATCAGTGGGTCGATCGCTTGAGCAGCGGCTGGCCATGGCAGGAATGTCGCATCTTGCGAGTCCTCATACATTTCGACACAGCTTTGCGACACATCTGCTGGACAGGGGGGCCGACCTTCGCAGTGTACAGGAACTGCTTGGGCACCAAAGTCTTGCCACTACACAGATTTACACACATGTTTCGCAACAGCGCATCGCTGAAACTTACAAAATTGCGCACCCTCGAGCTTGATTGTGTTCTAGAAACCTAGAGATGAACAACGAATGCATGACCATCAACGGGTAGTCTAGGGACTGAAACTCCAGCCAAGGACATGCCGTCGTTATCTGGATATTGACTCGTAACAATCGGCTGTAGCCGGGACAGCCCGACTGCGCCCACAGCTGTTGAGTTCCAAAAGACCATGAACCCACTACGGATCCTCGTCGTTCAGCCCGATCCTGTACTCTCTTCGTCCATGGTTTCCATTATGCAGACACTGGGCTGCCGCGTGGAACAGGCCGAGAGTGACAGGGAAGCAGCAAGGATGCTGGACAGGTTCCAGTTCCAGGCTGTCGTTTGTATCGTCGAGCCTGATGACCCGGATGTCATCGAACTTTTCCAATATATTCGTCGTAAATTTCCGCACGTCTATTTTGCCGTGCAGCTGACAAAGTCTTCTGAAGAGTTTCAGCGAAAACTAATATCAGAAGGCGTCAATTTTATTGCGCAACCTCCGATGACGGTTGCAACCATGAAATCTGTGGTGCTGGCCCTAAGAAATCGTCAGGAACAGCATCGCGCCATTGGTGAGTCAGAGTTTAATGGTGCTGCGAATGGCCATTCTGTAAGACCACACCCGGCCATGACGGGTGAGCCATGCCAACTTGTTGGCCATGACCCGACACTTCGAAAAACGATCGAACTTGCCGAAAATGTTGCTGATATCGATACCCCAGTCTTAATCCTGGGCGATCGTGGTACCGGTAAAACAACACTGGCTCGCTGGATTCATCAGCGTGGCAGTAGAGCCAACGGCGTTTTCACCGAAGTGAACTGCCAGAACCCGAGTGAAACGGCATTAGAAGCCGAAATTTTTGGTATTTCCACGCCAGGGCCCAACGGAGCACCCATCCACAAGATGGGCAAACTGGAAGAAGCCACAAATGGCACGATCGTTTTTGACGAGCCGCAAAGCCTTTCGCCGACATTGCAGCAGAAAGTTCTGCGATTTCTCCAAACTGGTGAATATCAACCAGTTGGTTCAATGCAGGTGCGGCGATCATCAGCCCGAGCAATTTTTTCAACTCGGGAAGCCATCTCGGCTCTGGCCCAGCGCGAGCGATTCCGCCAGGATCTCTATTACCGCATCAGCGTGATCGTGCTGAAGCTGCCGCCACTTTGCCTGCGTGGCAACGATATTGAACAACTTGCCCGGCACTTTGTTTCCATTTACTCCCGCAGGCTCTCGAAGCCTGTGCGAGACTTCAGCATGGACGCACTCCGCGTGCTCTGTGACCATGGCTGGCCTGGCAATGTTTATGAGATGGAAAGCTTGATCCATCGGGGCGTGATCCTTTCGCAGAACGGCCTGATCCAGGCCCAGCATCTGGTGATGATGCCAGCCAATGCCCAGACCCCTGCGAGATCTGTCAATTCGCCGTCAAAACTGAATGGCCCATCGATTCGGCCTCTTAAAGAATCGCTTGCCGAACCTGAAAAACAACTCATTCTGCAAGCCCTTGAGGCTCTGAACTGGAATCGGCAGGAGACTGCCCGGGTGCTTGATATCAACCGGACGACTCTCTACAAGAAAATGAAGAAATACAACCTGCTCACCGAAGAGGATCATGCCGAAAACTATATTGAACTGGATTGAATCGATTTCAATTCAACATGTTTCAATAGAGAAAGAGTGGCCCTTGGGCCACTCTTTTTTTCAGTTTTGCACAAATTAAATACTATCGAGTTAAGTGGAACGCAGATTTTTAATTAATACGCTGAACTATCATTTCAGGCAAATTCATCTGGCTCTTATCGTTATTTAATCGTGACCATGCTCTTTTCCGTGCTCATGATGATGATGATGCCCGTGATCATGACCATGGTGGTGATGGTGGTGCGAATGCCCGTGATCATGGCTGTGTTCGTGCGAATGACTATGATCATGGCTATGCCCGTGGTCATGACTGTGATCATGCGAGTGCCCATGGCCATGATGCTGATGACTGTGGGAGGAGCCTTCGGCTTTCGGGTTATCTTCACCTGTTTCGGCCCATTGCCAATTGCCGGCCGACCAGGCTTTGCGGGCTGCTTCATGAACAGCAGAGAGCGGTACATTGCCAGCCCGGGCCAGTTCTGCACAAGTATCATGTTCAGGTGAGAATCGCTTGTCGTCGTGCTCCGATCGCCAGAACGCCTTGCCAGAAATTGGCCCGAATTCGGTGTTTACCACTGCGGCACGCCGGGGCAGAATGGTGCGAGACCAGCGAGTCTGACGAATGCCAAGTGTCTCTGTTTCGCGAAACAGGATTGATTCCATTTCATGGGCCCGGATTGGGTCGCAGAGCACACTGAGCATCACAGCCGGGCGGTTTTTCTTCATGTAAATGGGTGTTGCATAAACATCAAGCGCACCTGCCGTAAAAAGCAGGCTTGAAACATAAGAAACCAGTTCGCCTGAGGTGTCATCCAGATTGGTCTCCAGCAGCGTGACCTGATCCGTCACACGCGCTTCAGCCAGTTCGCCCACAATAATTCGAAGCACATTCGGCTGAGTTTTGACATCTTTCGTTCCAGCGCCCGTGCCGATGGATGATATCGTGAGTGCGGGCAGCGGGCCGAAATGTTTGGCAGTTGTCGCCAGTATGGCTGCGCCGGTTGGAGTCGTCATCTCCATTTCAAGTGTGCTGGGGGCAAGCGGCACACCCTTGAGCAGAAATGCCGTGGCCGGAGCCGGCACGCTCATTCGGCCGTGCGCCACCTGAATGTAGCCGGTTCCGGTGGGCACAGGGCTGGCGAAAATGGCATCCACCCCAAGCAGATCAAGCCCGACCGCCGCGCCGACGATATCAATTATTGAATCAATCGCACCCACTTCATGAAAATGCACTTTTTCGATCGGTACACCGTGGCTATTCGCCTCTGCCTCACCCAGCTTGCGAAATATCGCCTTGGCCAATGCCTTCTGGCGGGCGGTTATCACTGTTGATTTATCTATAATTGCGTCTATGTGGTGCAAGTGCCGATGCACATGCTCATGAGGGGCCGTAACATTGGCGTAGGTGGCCCGCATGCCACAGCGCTTCACTGTTTCAAAAACCACTCCGCCCGGCAAACCAAGGCTTTC
>JBILGL010000200.1:0-7337 GCA_044351075.1 Isosphaeraceae bacterium
CGAGCCACCCATACCGCCACGAATGGGGTCGGATGGGCACATGAAAGTCGAGATCGTAAGCCCCCTCACTGTTGTATTACCTGCGTCGTAAAGGCTGACTTTGTCGTTGAAATGAGAGGCCGTGTTGCGATGATCAAGATACGGCAGAAGCTGCACCAACCAGCCGAAATGATAGCCCTTTGGCAGATTATCAATCGGTCCGGTCGGGTTCACCACACCCGGCGGATAACTGTAATGGGCTGATTCATAATTATTCAGAGCCAGGCCAATCTGCATCAGGTTATTGACACACTGGGCCCGGCGGGCGGCCTCGCGTGCTGATTGCACGGCCGGCAGCAGCAGAGAGATCAGCACAGCGATAATGGCAATCACTACCAGCAGCTCAATCAGCGTGAATCCGGGTTTTTTCATGGCTTGGCATCTTTCGGAAAAATCATTTCTGGCAGAATACGGATAGCCGGTCAGCTCACTTTTCATGGCTCGCTCCATTCGATGAGGGCATAGGCTGAAGCGGCTTCAGCCGGTATTTTGACCGATAATTTGATTCGGCCCGGTTGTTTCGCATCACCGCTCAGCCGTATCTCAACTGATTCCTGCAGGCCCGGCCACTGGCCTGCCCCAATCAGCCTTTGCGACGTGGCAGGCATCTGGCCGAGCCGGCGGGCAAGCCTGATCTTTGATTTCTCTGATTCGGCAATCTGCCGGGCCTGGGCTGTTCGCATGGCCTGCCGCCACTGCTTTTGGGCAGCCATCTGCTGCCGTGCCATAATTCCCAGAAATATGCTCAGAATCGTGAGCGAAGCCATCACCGGAATGATCGTCAGCCCGTGCCGGTGTCGATTTTGTTTGGCCTTTGCGATCATTTGCCACTGCCTCCAGCCGCTTTGGCCTCGGCCGAATCAAGCCCTGAAGCGGCCTGAATCAGAATCGGCTGCTGATTCGCCGCCGGCTGCCCCGCACCTCGGCCCGGCTTAGGCCAAAGCTCAAGCGTGACCAGCGGCCGGGCAAATCCTGCTGGCTTCTCCAGCAGAAATCGCCCTTTGGCGATCCCCGTCAGACCCATCATCTGACGCATCCCGGTTTTCGGCTCCACCAGCTCCAGCCGCATCGGCCCGGTGGCCAGTTGCAGGCGAGCGGGTGCATCTCCGGCGTCCGTTTTTACGGTCAATTCCAGCGCCTGGCCATCGCCGGCCACCTTCATCGTGCCCGATTCATGCACCAGTTGCCGAAATCGGGCGGAAGCGCGGCTCGTGCTCTCAGCGCGGGCCAGTTGGTCATTCCCCCCGGCCGTTCGCTTCATCACCATCACCAGCAGGGTGTAGGCAATCATCAGCACCACGCCTGATGCTGTAATGACCACCAGCATTTCCACCAGTGAATAGCCTCTCTGGGGCTGGTGACCAGATTTTTCCCGAAGGTTGCCCGATGGCGAATGAAAATGGATCATTTCGCCTCCCCTTCCGGATAGTATTCACGCCAGAGATGCACCAGAGGCGGGCCACCTTCAATGCCGCCGGAAAGATGCACACGCTTCATCGGCCCGGGGGTGGTGATCGTCTCAATCTTAATCGATAGGTTGATCAGGGGGTTGCCGGTCGAAGTCAGGGCGGAATCCCGCAGCAATCCGGCCTTTGCGTCCGTCAGTTGGCTGAAAGGCAGGCAGGCGAATTGTTCCGCCAGATTTTCAGCAGTTCGCAGAAGGGTCGCCCTGGTCTCGTTTCGCTGGCGAAGGTCGCCATCCCGCTTGAGCACATTCAAGGTCAGGCCCATCACAAGAATAGCCAGCCCAGCCCCGGCCACAACTTCCGCCAGCAGGAAGCCTCTTCGATTCGGCCTGCCAGAGCTGTGCAACGTCAATTGGCCTTTGTGTGAAATCTTGATCATTTATGACGCCAGAATCTGAATGACTTTAACCAGCGGGGCAAAAAACGCAGAAGCCGTGAGCAGCACCACGCCGGCGATAAGCAGCGTCATCACCGGCGAGAGAAATTCAGTAAGCAGCCGATAACGATACCATTGCCGCTTTTCAATCGCCTCGGCCAGTTGATCAAGCGCCCACGAAGCCCGGCCGGCTTCGGCGGATGTGGCAATCAGGCCTTTTTCCGATTGCTTCAGGATTCCCTCATCAATCAGCGACTCGATCCAGTCTGTGCCGGCAAGCATCGCCCGGCGTGCTTTCAGGCAGCGACGACGCACCTGCTTGCGCATAGACCAGTCAGAAAAGATCCGCAGGCATTCGTCAAGCGGATTATTGCAACGGATGGTATCGGCCAGGCCCCGCAGGATCCCAGCCCTTTCCGAAGTGGTCATCCAGGGCACAAATCGGCCGAAAAAGCCCATCCCCCGGCCACTATTGAAAAGCCAGCTCAGGTAGATGATCAAAAAGCCGATGATCACAGGTGTCATCCGCAGGCTGGCGAAAAGCAAAAAGCCGAGAATCGGATAGCGGATAAAGTTAAATGCTGTGCCGTAGGTAATGCTGAGAAAATATTCGGTAATTGGCGGATGGTAAACACCCAAATCCTTGAATATTGCCTGCATCTTGGGTGAGACGAAATAGCTGAGAAACATAATGATGATAGAGACCTGCCAGACAACGACAAGGTAGTAAATGATGCTGTCGTAGAGCGGCTTGAGCGATTCGATCCGGAGAAATCGGTTGCGGGCGATGCGCTGCATGGATTCGGCACGACTGCCATTGAATTCAGCCACACGAAAATGAACACGCTGCTCCAGAGGCAAAACGCCATATGTCACAGCCACGCCATCGCTCAGGCTCATGCCCGATTCGATTTGGCTTCGAAGCCGCACGAGGCTGCGACTGTAACTGCGGCCACACTGTGGGGCAAAGCTGCTCAGGCCCACGGCCAGAGGCAGACCGGTCTGACGGGAAATGGCGACCATCTCAATAAATGCCTCCTGCATGCCGGCCCTGCGCTGCATCAGGCTGACACTCAGGCCAAAGCCAACACTGATCAGAAAGGCGATCAGCAGGCCGATGAGAACTTCAATATGCCCCTCAAAAACTCTGAGTATGGCAAAAGCCACTGCGAAAAACATTACCCAGAAAAGCAGTTGACGGATCGAAAGCCCACGCCCCCGCCGCACTTTCCTGCGCGGAATCGCACTGATCGGCTCGTTGGGCGTGAAATCCGGCTCTTTCATGGGCTTTTGTCTCGTCTGCTGGCCTCTTTAAGTTTTATTTTCTCGCCTGTTTTGCATTTCAGCCGGATAGCGCGCTGAGCAGCCCGAGCATTGGCCCAAACACACTCACGACAGTCAGGAGGATCATCCACAACACGATAATTCCGGCGATCACCGTAAAGACAGAATGCAGGAAGTGGCTATGGCTTCGGCTGCGGGCTTCGTATAGGGCCGATGCCACACGCAGCCCCTCAGCGCCCGAGCCGCCGCTGTTCTGGGCCCAGCGTACAAGCTCGGAAGCCCCTTCCGGAATGGCCTGTTGCAGATCCATGGCATCCGGCAGGCTCATCCCATTGTTGGCCAGATCAATCATGTCATCAGCCGCCCGGCCCAGCCGGCCAGGTATCAGCATGCGCGTAATCTGAAGCGATTCAGCCAGCGGGCATTGGGAATCGAGAAGCTCAGCCATGATCTGACAAAATTGGGAGAGCTCAAGCCACCTTTGCAGCGAGCTGTTAATCCCGATGGAGGCCAGTAATATCAGCGCCAGGCAGAGAAAAACGGGCATCAGGCTGCCGGCCAGCCCCACCTGATTGATCGTGTCGGCAACTTGAAGCACTATCACCGTCAGGATTGGCAGGGTGATGCCGAAATCCTTGAAAAGCGGCGAGAATTGTGTCGAGACCACGCGAAACACCATGCCGATAAGCAGCGAGCATGAAATCAGCAGCAGAATGGGGTAAAAGAGCTTCGTCCAGAAGGCCCGGACCTGCGACTTTCTCGCCTGTTCGTGGCCCAGAAGGCGGAAAAGCGTATTGGCCGGTGCGCGGCTTTCGAGCACCAGCCGTATCATGCCCATCGATTGCTGGCTGCAATAATCCGGCAGGCGCTCAATGGCATCGTGCACACTTTTGCCTTTGGCGATATCGGCTGATAACTGTTCTAATGCCAGCCGCAACGACTTCTGGGGCATGTCCTGGGCAATGCCGCCCAAAAGTTCAGGCAGTGGCAGATGGGCGGCACCAAGGCGGCCGATCAGCTCCGTCAACCGGGCAATGTCAGGCTCAGAGAAGCCGGAACCGGGCAGCCATGTCGTGTTTTCGCTCATGCGAGGCTCCGGTAAAGGCTGGTGATGGGTAGAAACAGCAGCAGGCTATAGGCAATTGTAAAGAGCCCGCCAATGCCAATGAGCATAACAAGTGGCAGGATATTAAACGATAATGCCATGCGGTGCCGGGCATTATTCGCATAATTTTCTGCCATCAGCCTGAGGCTGGAGACGCGGGCCTCAAGCGGGCCAGACCAGTTCATTGCCCAGATCGCCGCCGACGGCAGGCCGCTTTGACGCCAGTCGTTGTAGTCCGGCCGATTGCCCGTCCGCAAATGGGTGGCCAGTGCCGTCAGCCGATTGCTCAGCCTCTGGTCGCCCATGGCCAGGCCTGAAAGCTCAAGGGCCTCGGCTTCAGGCGTTTCGTTTTCAAGCAGCATGGCCATGAGCTCAGCCCACTGAGCCATGCGTATATCATGCCAGGCCCGGCCCAGCAGCGGAATGCGTTCGGCAAATCGCTCGGCCAGATTGCCAAAACGCCAGGCCACCAAAAGGCACAGGGCCATGCCCATCGCGAATCCCGCAGCCATCCTGATCGGTGTAAGAATCTGCCGGAGCCACTGCCCGAATTGGCCAAGACTCAGCAGAATTGAGGGCGGCGGCACATCGCCGTCGATCATGATTTCCACAATCATCGGAATCGTGCTGCGGAGCAGAAAAAGACCGAGAAAGACCGAGAAACAAGCAATAAAGAGCGGGTAAACCGTCGCGACCACCGCCACCCTGCGCGTCTCTTCACGCATGCGTGCCTGGCGTGCCAGATCGCTCAGAATCTGGCCCAGGCGGCCGGTGCGGTGCCCGGCCCTCACCAGCGAGACATAGCCCACGGGCAACGACGATGAAAATTCGCCCAGAGCCGTTTCCAGCGAAACGCCCTGATTGAGCCGCTCTGAGAGCTGGCGGATCACACTCCCGGCTTTGCCCGGCCAGTCGCCGGCAACCGCCTCAAGGCCACTTTCCAGCGGCAGCCCCGCCTCATAAAGCCCGGCGAGCAGATTATTGAGCGACTCCAGATCATCGGCCCGAATTTCGGGCACACTGAGTCGATTGTGCTCTTGCGGCAGGCCTTGGGTCATCGGGGCTCTCGTCTCTCTCAAAGCGGCATCGCAATGGCCGCCACATTCAAATCAAAAGATGATCATACAAGCAGGCATCGATCTTTTGCGAGCAGTTTCCGTCATTAATTTTCCGGCATGTATTTCCCAAAATGCCAGATGATTTCATCGCCGGGTGCAATTTCGGTAATGCCGAAGCTGCGTTCACCCAGCTTTGTGCCGACCCTGAAGAACCAGTTGCGGGCCGATCGGCCCCCGCCTTCGTTCTCTACGCCACCCAGAGATTTCAGAAACGCATTGGGCCCCCGCCCTGAAAATTCAAAGGCCAGCGGCTGGAGCTTACGCCCCTTCAGCTCGTTCATGGCGTCCAGCACCGTCATCTTCGGCTTGTGTTCAATTCGGCTGTAATGCCAGATCAGCCCATCGCCAAAGTCAACCTTCAGGCTCACAGCCGCCGCTTTCTCCTGCGCCTGGCTGCCGGCTGCCGTTCCAATCAGAATCAGGCAGAAAACCAGTGCGGCCGAAAGCAGGTGACGACGCCCTGAACTCAGCATTTTTTCGTGTGGCAGCATGGCGGGCCCAGTCTTTCCTGGTGCGGGTGGTGTCAATGGGTGATGATGCATGAAAGCCTATTATAAATCGTCCCGATTCACTTCGACAGATGGATAATTGTGACAAAAATGATTAAACTGACTTTAGCCTGAACTGTGTGCATCATTTTCAAATATGCCTGATGCACTCGTCAGGGTCGCAAGTGGGCTTGTGAGCCTTATGTGTCCAGATTTCCCATCGTAGTTTTGGAAGTAATGCAGACGGCAAGATGGATTCTGTCAGTCCTCCGGGAAAAGCAGGCAACGCCGGCACTGAAATTTTTGGCTATGGCGATGAATCGCTCGTCGTAAGCGTCTGCCCTTACGCCCGTGTCGTGCCCGAACGCATATTAAGACGCATTTCCCGCGAAAGGCACAGCCTTGTCGAAGCGGGCCGGGTGATCCTGCATGACCAGCTTGCCGTGATCACCGACGAAGACGTGCTTGGCCTGATCGACGACGACGAACTGCATATTGACCCGCTCAACCCTCGCCCCCACTGCTGGATTCTCCTACGCAAGTTTCATGAGCGTGAAATTGAGAATCTCTCCGTCGGCGAGCGTCGCCGCGAGCTCTGGCGGCGTCTGTTTCATGGCCAGATCGATCACAGCCTGCTCTCCCGCCGCCTGATGGGCCAGTGGCGCAGGTCGCTCGTGCGTGCCTGGCAGGAAGATCTTGGCGAATCCACACTCAAAGAAATCCGCACCGTTCTGCTGAGCGACCGGATGCTCCTCTCGGAAGCCTCTGATGCACAGCTTCTGGCTGAATTTGCAGCCGTTTTTCTTGAGCTCAAATGGTTTGAGCCGGAAGCCCTGCCACTGGTCTTTCCGGGCCTGGAGCAGCTTGATCCGGCCGCCATCGACTGGATCGAGTCGGAAGTCGCCGGGGCCCGCCTTTTTGAGTCGAGCCGAATACCCGAGGCCACGATCGAAAGCCCCTGGCTGGGCCTGGAATGGATCACGGAACAGTGGGGTAAAGCCCACGGCGAGCCGCATGATGGGGCCTTTCACGAACACTCGATCAAGCTTGAAAAACAAGCCGAACAGCCTTCCGTTGAGCCCAATGTGCTGGCTGGTTCCGGGCTGGCCGGCACACACGCCAAAGGCTGGTTTTCGCTGCTTCAGAATCGGGCCCTGCATCAGCTTCTGGGCGGAGCAGGGGCCAGCGAATCACGGTTTCAGAATGCGGTGGAAATCGGCCTGAAAGCCGAGCAATCCGGCAATTATGTCGGGGCCGCACGCTGGTTCAGAAAAGCGGTGCGCTACGGGCGTCGCGTCAAAAACACAACCGAAACCGGTGTCCACCCTGATTCGCCCATCGCCCGGCTCGCCTCCAGCCTGGCTGATGCCCTGAATTCTCCCGCCGATGCCCCCCTCTGGCGCTTTGTGCTCGTCAAAATCTTTCAGGCGGAAAGTGGCGGCTTCTGGACACGTAATTCCC
>JBILGL010000203.1:0-7319 GCA_044351075.1 Isosphaeraceae bacterium
TGCACTTCCGGTGCAATCAGCCAAAACGGCCGGCCGTTTGCCCACGGCTATGAAATCTTCTTCGAACGGGCAACGCTGAAATTTGAATATGCCAACCTCGGCCGAGATCATGTTGCCTATCCGCTGACGGTGATACTGCCGGATGGCAAAGTGGAAACACCAACATTAGCCGCCGGTGGCGATGCGATCACTGCATTTGAAAATGAAATTTCAGTGGCGGTAAATAATATCAGCGGCGGCAAGCATAACCCGATGCTTGATGGCGACCTGGCTCAGCTTGCCCTCAAGCTTTGCAAGGCCGAAGTGAAGTCGGTGCTGGAAGGGCGGCCAGTGGTGGTGGATTGAGACCTGCCGTCGGCTCTTCATTTCTGATGATTCCATTAGGCTTTATGTGATGCCATCAATGCCAGGCATGCCGACCTGGCTTTGATGGCTGTTTATTTTGATTACAATGAGTTTATTTTCTTGCCAGACTGCCGTGTGGCAGGGTGGAATTTATATCAGGAATGCCTTTCAGGAAAATGGCATCGTATTGCGAATAATGGAAGGCCAGAAAAACAAACTCGTTCCAGAAATTCAGAGATGGCCCGAATTTCATGAAATCATACAGTTTCGATCGCAATGTCACTTCGTCATTCGTCTTGATCCAGCGTTCAAAAAACTGATACCAGTCTTCTTTGGTGGTACCTGTCAAGATGTAGGGTGTATTGAATGTCACGAAGTAAGTTGCATTTTCAGATGCTGATTTAATTGGCGGTAACAGTCGCACATACCAGAATTCACCTTTTTTGCCCTGATATCCTGATATATTTCTACAGACAAATTCATCATTTGTGAGCAATTCGCGTAATTTAATATAAGGCCCTTGCATCCCGATATGTTCATAGATGCCCATTCTTGAATCAGCAAGTGTTTTCGCAATATTGAGCTGATCATTCATTCCGTGAGTCGTTTCCAGAATGTAATTAACGATCGAAGCCATGGTGGTTTTATTCTCAAACCGCAAGTCATTCAAAGCCCATGCGTTGAAATAGCTCGTTGTCAGCGGGCTCATGGGTGGGCCTGAAGGCATGTAATCTTTCTCTGCCTTATTGAAATGTTTCCGATAATTCTTCAACTCGGGTTTTCTGGAGATTTCTTGAACCAGATCAACGATAAGATTTTGTAAGAGAACATATTGAAAGAAAATCGGATCGATTTCTGGCTTTGGGCTGCCCGGTGAATCAAACAGTTCTTTTCTCTTAACGGATCCTGGTTTAGAAATGGGTTTCTCTTTGAGCACCCACATTCCTCTTGATCTTTGAACTGGCTTTTTTTTTCGTTCTTTTGAGTTACTGGCTTTTATTTTCTTTTGAATCAACAAATGATCAGGTCTTATTTGGGCGGTAATGTCAGCAACTTTTTTCGTTGCAGCTTCGCGGGAAAGGCCCTCAGATTCCATTACAAATTTTATGGCTTTTTTATTATCACCGAAATAAATCATTGAGTAGAGTGCCATTTCGCGATCAGAATCAACTCCGGGTTCCGCTGGTTTCAGCCATTCGACGCGGATTTTGTCGTCAATAATGCCGCAGACAATAATTCGCCTGTGATCATCCGGAAAGTGTTTTTTCTTATAATCCAGCAAAACATCAATCAGCACATCAGAGTTTTTGAATTTCAGCTCCCTCCATAACTCAGGCTCCTCGGCTTCGATGGAGCGGATAAGGTCTTTCAATTGCTTACGGCCACTGATCGCCCCGATCGATTCATTCCATGCCAGATTGGCTGTCATCAGGCCGACTTGAGCAGCGGCTGTCGATGTTTCGGCTTCAGGATCCTTTAAAACTACGCCAAGCATTTCCAACATGATGTCTGACATTTTGCGATCATTGCCATTCATCTGAGATCCGTCCCTTCATCTTGATGCCGATCCACTGAACGTTGATCCCAAAACAAAAGATCTCCCCTTTTATTGAGGATAAATTGGGATCAAACAATGTGAGGTTGGTTGATTTTATAACTGAATACAAAATGAATTTCATCAGAAAAAGTCTTGTTTTATAAGATTTGCCAATATTGTCACAGATTTTCGCTTTGTCCGAATTTGACCAAGAGAAGTGGGCAATGTTTCACGGAAATTCTAACCTTGGCACTTTTGCCGAATTCTGGTAGATAGTTTGGTTGCTCTCTGAAGAGGTTGATGGATCAACCGCATCATTCCCATCAGATTTCATTGGCCAAAACTCCTGAAGGCCTTTGAATACAAAGGAATAGATGATCAAAAGGCAGCTTGGCGAAGGATCGCGCAGACGTTCATCATGTCCAGTATTCCGATCGACAAATCGGCCAACCACGACTTCGCTGCCAAGCTTCTGCAGCGCGGCGATGCGGCCCTGCGCGAATCTGGCTCACCTGTTGCCCCTCGATCGGGCTGGATCATTCTGCTGGCGATCGTCGTCTGGATATTACAGGCCACTGCCTGCTGGGCCAGCGGCTTTCGTGAATATCAGCTTCATCGGGCCATTGAGCAGGGCGTTGTTGAAATTGACGCCCGCGAACGGCTGAATCATGATACATCCGTGGCTTCAGCGAAGCGGGAAACGCAGCGGGCCAGCATGTCATTCTGGCGACAATTGACAGAGATCACTGATTTCGTTCTTGAGCCGCTTGCTCTTCTGCTGCGTTTTTGGGTGATTCCGCTGGCTGTTTCGGCCGCCAATCTGCTGGTTGGCCGCAATGTTGCCGCTGATAAGCTGCGATATTGTGTGGCGGTCAGCTTGCTTGCCGCCCTGCCACGCCCTGGCTTTGAGCTGCTCTCGGCGATGAATCACTGGCCAGAAGCGGCCCCCGGGCTGAATTTGCTGATACCGGCAAAAATGACTATTCCTGCCGGGGTTTATCAGGCCCTGGCACAGGCTGATCTCTTCTGGATCACCAGCATTTTTCTGATGACTTGTGCCATGTGGCGGATGAAAAGTGTGGCCCGTGGCCCGATGGTCTGCTCTGTGGCTTCTGTATTTTTGCTCGAATGGTCAATACGTCTTGTGCTCGTGATCGTTGCGGGCAGTGCCATGCGAGAAACGCTGATCCCGCCCGAGCCGTTTACGGTCGGCCGCGGGCCGGGGCCTTGAATTGGCGGCATTTTTTGCAAAGTGCCTATATAACAAATGTCAATCATGCGGTTATAAAAGAGAATTCACACCATGTTTCGGCTTCTTTCCGGCATTATTCTGGTTTCTCTCGTCACGGCCGGGGCATGGTTTGGCGTTCGCACGCAACAGATCAAAATCGACTGGCATCTCTTTCCGGAGCCGTTGCGGAAGGTTGAAGTCGAGCCGGTTGCCCGCCGATCGATCACCCAGCGCATCCAGGCGCCTGGCCAGCTCATATTCGCTCAGGAAACACGCGTTCAGGCTCCTTTTTCCGCAACAGTCAGTCAGGTGCTCGTTCGCGATGATCAAACCGTCAAAGCCGGCGATATTCTGATTCGTCTTGATGATTCGTCATTTCAATCAGCTCTGAAATCGCTGATGCGGCAGCGAGACTCCATCAGGGATATGTATGAGGCCAGCCGCACCCAATTTGCGCAGGTCGAAAAGCAGGTCCAGCAACTCGAAGCGGCCTATCCTTCGCCGAATCCCGCACCGCCGGAGCTTGCCCAGCTTCGGGATCAGCTGGAGCAGATTCGCAAGCAGGCGGAGCGGCTCAAGGCTGATTTTCAGCAGGCGGAAGAATCAATCAAAAATTATCAGAAAACGATTGATCGCTGCGTGATCAAGGCTCCGCACGCCGGTGTGATCACCGATTTAAACTCGCGGGTTGGTGATATTGTGGGAAATGCAATTTCAACCGGGATGATGCCGATACCTGGCCCTGGGCCCGGCGGAATGATGGGCGATTCTGATCACAATGCGCTGGTGCAGGTGGCACGCACCGATCGATTTCTGGCAAGGGTCTGGGTCGATGAATCCGACGTCTCTGAAATTCGAGTCGGTCAGAAGACGGAAGTGACGGTTCTTGATTTTAAAATTCGCGGGCAGGTCTCTCGAGTGGCCGCCGTGGGGCGGCGGCAGATGGAATCAATTGCATTTGAGACTGAGATAACGCTTGAGCTTACCCCTATAAAGCTCTCAAGGCTGCGTGCAGGCATGTCGGCCATGGTTGAAATTGATGTGCAGTCGCGGTCTGAAACGCTCAGTGTGCCGGTTCAGGCTGTTGTGCAGCGGCGGGCACGCGATGTGGTGAGCCTGGGGGGCAGCGGTGGCCGCGAGCATAACGACGAGCATCAACTGGTTCTGACAAATGCTGCATTGACAGAAAATGAGCTGAAGGCAAAATCCAGTCATTCAAAGATTGGCTCAAAAAGTATTTATCAGGCTGATCCGATGCGGTTTCTGCGGGTTGTTTATGTGCTGAGGCTGGGTCAGGCTGTGGCGGTGCCGGTGGAAGTCGGGCTATCGGATGAAAATCATGTGGAAATTACCTCAGGTCTGAAAGAAGACGATGAAGTGATTGTGGGCCCGTATCATGAGCTGGACAGGCTGCTTGATCATGTGGCCGTTGAAGCCGGCAGGAATTATCCTTTGAACAACGGCCCGGCTGGCGAAAAAACGCCCAAACAGCCGGATAATGTGGCTGGAATCAGGCCATGATCGCCGCTTCAACCGACCTTCACCCAGAGCGAGTCGTGATTCGACTGCAGGCGATCAGCAAGCAGTATGACATGGGTCAGATCACAGTCGCGGCCCTCAAGAACATTAATCTTGACATAAAGCACGGCGAATTGCTGGCGATCATGGGGCCATCAGGCTCAGGCAAAAGCACGCTGCTCAATATTCTGGGCTGTCTGGATGTGCCAAGCGATGGCGTTTACGAGCTGGCTGGTCGTAATGTCTCACGCTTGTCGCAAAGCGAATTGGCGCAGGAACGAAGTCGCCGGATTGGCTTTGTTTTTCAGAGTTTTGAACTTCTGGGCCGCCGATCGGCTCTGGAAAATGTGGAAATGCCGCTGGTTTATCACGGTTTTTCGCGTAGCGATCGCCGCCGCCGTGCAATGGCTGCCCTTGATCGAGTCGGGCTGGCGAATCGGGCTCATCATAAGCCGAATCAGCTTTCCGGTGGCCAGCGTCAGCGAGTGGCGATTGCCCGGGCTCTGGTGCATCAGCCGAGCCTGATTCTGGCCGATGAGCCGACTGGAAATCTTGACAGCACCACCGGGCTTGAAATTCTTGATCTTTTCGACGAGCTCAATGCCGAGGGGCAGACGATTCTGGTGGTCACGCACGAGCTGGAAGTGGCCCAGCGATGCCGCCGCATTGTGCGCATTCGCGATGGCATGGTCCTGAGCGATTCGGCCAATCATCCAAAACACGCGGATTTCAGCACGATTTCATCAGTGTCTGAGACCAAAATGATTGCGGCTGGAATGGGGATGGTGTCAAAATGATCCTCAGACGAACATCGGCCAATGTCGAAAATGCCCTGACACAGCTTTTTGGGCATGCCACCCGCTCAGGCCTGACGATTCTTGGTATTGTGATTGCCGTGGCTTCGACGATTGTGATGGTATCGGCTGTCGGTGGTTTTACAGAATATGTTAACGACTTTTTTGAAACCTTTGGCACTAATGCCCTTTGGGTCTGGCCTGAAAATCAGGTGGCCGGCGTGACGGTGAACAACAAAAAGGCCGCGATGACCGAGGCGGATGTGAGGGCCGTGGCCGACAATGTGCAGACATTGCGTTATGTCAGCCCGCTGCTGCGGCGCGAGAGCCAGGCAGTCTCTTACAATGAACGTGATGTGAAAAGCTGGATCGAAGCGACTGACGCGCGCTATCTGGCCATTCGCGACTTTAAAATCATCAGTGGACGGGCATTTTCGACGATTGACATAGAACGTGGGCATTATGTCTGCCTTCTGGGTGCGGAAACAGCACGCCGGCTTGGCACGGGGCCTGATATTGTCGGGCAGTTTATTACAATAGACGGAAGGCGATTTCGTGTGATTGGCCTCTTGAGCACCAAGGGTGCATTCATGGGCGTTTCGCAGGATGATGTGGTGCATATTCCGTTTCGCCTTGGCCTGAAGCTCTATCCGGCCAGTCGTGACGCAGTGGTGATCACGGCCCAGGCTGAGAATGAAGGGGTGATTCATGAGGCCAAATCACAGATTGTGCGTCTGCTGCGGCGACGGCACCGGATTGCCCCCGAAGAGCTTGAGGATTTTCGGATTGCCTCGCAGGACGAAGTGCTGGCCACGTTTCGCAAGATCAGCTTGGGGGCAACGGTTACTCTGGCAGGTGTCGTGGGTGTGAGCCTGCTGGTGGGCGGCATCGGAATTATGAATGTGATGCTGGTCAGCGTGACGGAACGAACGCGGGAAATTGGCCTGAGAAAAGCACTTGGGGCTCGCCGGCGAGATATTCTCGGTCAATTTCTGACTGAAGCCGTGCTTTTATCGCTGCTGGGCGGGCTGATCGGTACGCTGATTGGCTGGGGCTGTTGTCAGATAGCCAGCCATCACCCGAAAATGGTACCGATCGGTGTGCCCTGGTGGGCGGTGACTCTCGGCTTTGGTGTTTCGGCAATTACAGGTGTAGTTTTTGGGCTGATTCCGGCGATCAAAGCGGCCCTGTTAAACCCGATTGATGCGCTGAGGCATGAATAATTGCATTTTAGGAATGAAGTGTTTTTAACTTAGTTTCATTTCAGTTCGGATTTCAGGACGCGTGCTGCCAGCCGGCCGGAGCGAATGGCACCTTCCATGGTGGAGGGCCAGCCGGTGCGTGTCCAGTCGCCTGCCAGAGCCAGGCCTGGGATTGCCGTTTTCTGATCGGGTCGGATGGTAACAGACTCAGGCGATGGGCTGAATGTGGCGGCATGTTCGGTGACGACCCATGAGGAGAGAACATGGGCAGATTGCATTTCAGGAAATGCCATTTTCAATTCATCGACGATAATTTCAAGAATGGATTCCCGCTTGAGTTTTGAAAGACGATGGCTGGCGCTGATGACGACATGCAGGCTCTGGCCATTTTCAGGGATCATTTCTGGATGATATTGGCGGTCGATGGTTGTATGATCAAAGACCCACTGCGAAGTGCGGCCCAATAATGCAATTTCATTGTAAGGGCAGACGTTTCGATCAATAACCAGATGGACGCCTGTGATTGGTGAAGTTTCAAGGCTGCTGATCGATTGGATTGTATTTGTAATTCGCTGGTCATTCATGCTTTCGAGCAACCTGCCGGCCGATTGCCATGGAGTCGCCAGAATGAGCTGGTGGGATTTTATTTTCTGCCCTTTCTGAAATTCAATCTCAAAAATATCTTTCTGCAA
>JBILGL010000202.1:0-7319 GCA_044351075.1 Isosphaeraceae bacterium
AGTCATCTCGGTTGGCGACAAAATGGCCGGCCGCCACGGCAACAAGGGTGTGATTTCCAAGATCCTGCCGGAAGAGGACATGCCTTTCCTGGAAGACGGTACATCGATCGAAATCATGCTCAACCCACTGGGCGTGCCGAGTCGTATGAACGTCGGCCAGATTCTTGAAACGCACCTCGGCTGGGCAGCCGTCAAACAGGGATTCCAGGCGATCTGCCCGGTCTTCGACGGCGCCGACGAAGATGTGATTCGCAAGTGCCTTGTGGATGCAGGTCTGCCTGAAAATGGCAAGGCTCGTCTCTTTGACGGCCGTACGGGCGAACCGTTCGACCAGCGTGTGACGGTGGGCTACATCTACATGCTCAAGCTGCACCACCTGGTGGATGACAAGATTCACGCCCGAGCCACCGGCCCCTACTCGCTGATTACTCAGCAGCCATTGGGCGGCAAGGCCCGATTCGGCGGACAGCGGTTCGGCGAGATGGAAGTCTGGGCGCTGGAAGCCTATGGCGCTGCTTACATCCTGCAGGAACTGCTCACTGTCAAGAGCGACGACGTCGAAGGTCGTACAAAAATCTACGAGTCCATGGTCAAGGGTGAAAACACGCTTGAAGCCGGCACACCGGCCAGCTTTGACGTGCTGACCAATGAAATCTGTGGTCTCGGGCTGCACATGCAGCTCATCAAAAAACGTATGTGACTCTAGCATTGTCAAAATATTCCGGTGGTTCCTTCAGAAAAAAATCTGAGGGAACTTTCACCGCCCTATTGACATTGCTTACAAGTCGTGATACACATAAGGTTTGATGCGCCACGGCCGGTTGCACCCGCGGAACCTCAAACCCTTTTCCGGAGCCTTCTTTCATGATGATCCTTGCCCTTTCAAGGTCATTTTTGAGCCCAGATTGTGCGGCAGTGATGCTCGCAGCCAAGTCCCGGAAAATAACTTGTCGAAAATTCCGTTAATCCGAATCACTGAAAAAGATCAGTGCGATCGGGTTTGAGAACGCGTTCCGCCAGAATCAGCAAAATTGAGCTTCCTCACCTCTTGATCAAGGAGAGTGTTCTGTGAGCATGGGCGAAAGTGCTTACGATCGTGTAAATGACTATGGCGCGGTGAAAATCCGCCTGGCCAGCCCCTCCGACATTCGGAGCCGCTCTTTCGGCGAAGTCAAGAAACCGGAAACGATCAACTATCGTACCTATCGCCCGGAGAAGGACGGCCTCTTCTGCGAAAAGATCTTCGGACCCGAGAAAGACTGGGAGTGTGCCTGCGGTAAGTTCCGTGGGATGAAGTACAAAGGTATGGTTTGTGATCGCTGCGGCGTGAAGGTCACACACTCTCGCGTTCGCCGCAAGCGCATGGGCCATATTGAGCTGGCCGCGCCTGTGGTCCACATCTGGTTTTTCAAGGCGATGCCGAGCCGGCTTGGCACACTGCTTGATATGAAGACCTCAAGCCTTGAAAAAGTAATCTATTTCCAGGATTATGTCGTAACCGATCCCGGCGATTCGGAACTCAAGGAACGTCAATTACTTACAGAAGAAGACTATCGTCAGGCCAGGGCCAAATTCGGCGACACCTTCAAGGCGGACATGGGTGCCGAGGCAATTCGCCAGCTTCTTCTGCGACTTGACCTTGCAGCGATTTCCAAGCAGCTGCGTCAGGATCTTTCGGAAACTTCAAGTAAGCAGAAGATTAAAGATCTGACAAAACGTCTGAAAGTTGTGGAATCGCTTCGCGACAGTGAAAACCGGGCCGAGTGGATGGTTCTTGAATGCATTCCGGTAATTCCGCCGGACCTGCGTCCGCTCGTTCTACTTGATTCTGGCAATTTCGCCACCAGCGACTTGAACGACCTCTATCGCCGGATTATCAATCGCAATAATCGTCTGAAAAAGCTGGTTGACCTCAACGCGCCTGAGGTGATCATTCGCAACGAGAAGCGTATGTTGCAGCAGGCTGTGGATGCCCTGTTTGACAACAATCGCTGCAAGCGTCCGGTGCTTGGTTCATCGAACCGTGCTCTGAAATCGCTGACGGACATGATCAAGGGCAAGCAGGGCCGCTTCCGCGAAAACCTGCTGGGCAAGCGTGTTGACTATTCTGCCCGCTCGGTGATTGTGATCGGCCCCGAGCTGCGTCTGCACCAGTGCGGTCTGCCGAAGAAGATCGCGCTTGAGCTCTTTCAGCCGTTCATTATTCGCCGCCTCAAGGAACAGCGCATCGCCGATACGATCAAATCGGCCAAAAAGATGCTTGAGCGGCGTGCTGATGAAGTCTGGGATATTCTTGAAGAGGTGATCAAGAATCACCCCGTTCTTCTGAATCGTGCCCCGACACTGCACCGAATTGGTATCCAGGCCTTTGAGCCGGTCTTGGTGGAAGGTAACGCCATCCGCGTGCATCCGCTGGTCTGCCGTGGTTTTAACGCCGACTTCGACGGCGACCAGATGGCCGTTCACCTGCCGCTATCCATTGAAGCACAGGTGGAAGCGATGACGCTGATGATGTCCATCAACAACATCTTCAGCCCTGCCAACGGCAGCCCGATCATCAGCCCGACGCAGGATATCGTGATGGGCTCTTACTATCTGACGGTGCATCGCGCCGGCGATAAGGGCGAAGGCATGGTATTCTCTTCGCCGGAAGAGGTCTTCCTCGCATTTTCCCTGCGGAAGATGGCGGTGCATGCCAAGATCAAGGTTCGCATTGCCGAGGGCAAGAAGGTCAAGGGCGAAGGCGAAAAGACCCACAAGTCAGGCAAGTTGCTGGAAACGACGGTCGGTCGTGTGATTTTTAACGACATTCTCGACCGACGCATGGCGTTTTACAACGTGGCCCTAAGCCAGAAGCAGCTGCAGTCGATTATTGCTGACTGCTACCAGCTTCTCGGCCGTGCCGCCACGATTGACCTGCTGGACCGGATGAAAGATCTCGGCTTCCGGGAATCGACTCGCTCCGGCCTTTCGTTTGCCACCGACGACCTCCGCACCCCGGCGACTAAGGATAAAATCCTGGCCGAGGCGGAGAAGCGTGTTGCCGGCTTTAACAAGAGCTACAACCGCGGCCTGATCGCCGACGGTGAACGCTACAACAACGTGGTTGACGCCTGGACGCACGCCCGCGAACAGATCACCAATCAGATGATGGAAGAGCTCAAAAACGACGTCCGTAATGGCGAAGTTTATCTCAATCCGATCTTCCTCATGGCCGACTCTGGCGCTCGTGGTGGCGTGGGTCAGATCACCCAGCTGGCCGGCATGCGCGGCCTGATGGCCAAGCCTAACGGCAAGATCATCGAAACGCCGATCAAAGCCAATTTCCGTGAAGGTCTCTCGGTGCTCGAGTATTTCAGCTCGACACACGGTGCCCGTAAAGGTCTGGCGGATACAGCCCTTAAGACGGCCGACGCCGGATACCTCACGCGTAAGCTGGCCGACGTTGCCCAGAACGTCGTCATCACCATGTACGACTGCGGCACCTCTCAGGGTATTACCAAGGGCGTGGTTTACAAGGGTGAAAAGCTTGAAGTCAGCCTTTCCCAAACGATTCGTGGCCGCGTGAGCCGGGTGGAAATTAACGACCCGATCACCGACGAAATCGTTTTGCAGGAAAACGAGCTCGTCACCATTGAAAAAGCGCGTAAGCTCGAAGAAATGCAGATCGAGAAGATCCAGGTTCGCAGCCCGATGACGTGCGAAGCACCGCTCGGCGTATGCCAGCAATGCTATGGCATGGATCTTTCAACTGGTCAGCTGGTAGAGCAGGGGCTGGCCGTTGGCATCATTGCCGCCCAGTCCATTGGCGAGCCAGGCACCCAGCTCACGATGCGTACATTCCACGTCGGTGGTGTGGCCAGCCGTGGTCTGGAAGAGAAAGAGCACAAGGCCAAGCGTGACTCCATCGTCAAGTTTGTGAACATCAATGTCGCCACGCTGGAAGATGGCAAGCGTATCGCCCTGACCCGCAACGGCGAATTGCAATTGCTTGACGACCGCGGTCGCGAGCTTGACAAACTCGACGTGCCCAACGGCTCCACTCTCTTCATTGAAGATGGCCAGCGAGTGACCAAGGGCATGGTGCTTTGCGAGTGGGATCCGCACAATACGCCGATCATCTCGGAAGTCGATGGTATTGTGAAGTTTGAAGACCTGGTCGTTGGTGAAACACTCAAGCTTGACACCGACGCCTCGGGCAACGAACGCCGCACGGTGATGGAACACAAGGGTAATTTCCACCCGCAGGTGATCATCACCGACGAAAGTGGCCATCACCTCGTCTTCTACACCATCACCGAAAAAGCCGAGCTGGTGGTGGAAAACGGCCAGCGGATCACCGTCGGTACAGCCCTTGCCCGAACGCCGCGTGAAGCGATCGGTACGCAGGATATCACCGCCGGTCTGCCTCGTCTGACCGAGCTCTTCGAAGCCCGTCGTCCGAAGGTGCCGGCTGTCATGGCCGAAATCGACGGTGCGGTTGAGCTGATGGAAGAGAAACGCCGCGGCAAGTGGACGATCAAAGTCAAGAACCCATCTGGCATTGAGCGAGAGCACCTTGTGCCGCACGGCAAGCACCTGCGTGTGCACACCGGCGACTACGTGCGTGCCGGCGACCCGCTCGTGGTCGGTCCGCTGGTGCCGCATGATATTCTCCGCATCATCGGCGAAGAGGCTGTGCAGCGATACCTGCTGCGTGAAGTGCAGAACGTCTATCGTGCCCAGTCGGTAACGATCGACGACAAGCACCTGGAAATCATCGTCGCCCAGATGCTCCGCAAGGTGAAGATCGAAACTGTTGGCGACACCGGCCTGCTGCCCGGCTCGGTTGTTGACAAGTTCGAGCTCCGCCGCGTCAATATGGAGCTCACCAACTGCGTCAAGATCAAGGACGCCGGCGACACCCACTTCAGCAAGGACGACATCGTCCCACGCGACATTTTCGACGACGAAAATCAGCGTGTTGAGCTGGAAGGTGGTCGCAAGGCGGAATGGACCCGGCCCCGCCCGGCCAGCGGCTCGACACAGCTCCTTGGCATTACCAAGGCCTCTGTTCAGTCAGAGTCGTTCATCTCTGCCGCCAGCTTCCAGGAAACCACCAAGGTTCTCACCGAAGCGGCCATTGCCGGCAAGATTGACCGCCTGGTCGGCCTCAAGGAAAACGTCATCCTCGGCCACCTTGTGCCGGCCGGTACGGGCTTCAAGGCGCATCAGGATTCGCGCGTCGGCATCAATATCTACCCAACCGAACTGAGCGAAGAAACGCCTCTCGGCTGACCCTTCGCCCCGTCTCCGAATCTAAATCGTAGCGGGCTTCATCACGAAGCCCGTTTTTTTATTTAATTTCCATGACTTTCACATCCTGATCGGCTTCGAGATATTCCCGCGTCGTCTGCAAAAAAAAGGCATCCACTTTCGGGCGTTTTGAATCAACCAGCGGCCCAAAGCCCTGCAAATCAGCAATAATCAAATGAACGCGATGCACCATCGACTGAATCTCAGGCTCAAATCGGCCTCTGATTCTCATGGCCACTTCCACCGGCAGCGCGGCCGCCGTGTCAGGCTTGTATTTACTCTGAATATCGGCGGCCCAATACCAGAGATTATTCATCAGCCGCTGGCCAAAGCCGGGAATCGCGTAGCTCTGATTCTGAAACAGCCTGACAACATCCGCCGCCGTCTCAATCCCAAAGCTGGCGAGTGTCGCCACCCGCGTGCGGCCAATCTGCGGAATATTCGCGTCGCGAATCAGGTGCCCTTCCAGCCACGCTTCCACCGCCTGCATTTGTCGGCCCCGGGCCTGCTCGCCCAGCTCCTGCTGAAAATCATCAAGCCGCGTTTTGATCTTCTCAAGAAGCTCTTTAGCCTCGGCCCTGATCGTATTGTCAGAGCTCTCAATCTGCCCCAGCCATGTCTTCCACTGCTCTTCCCGCTCCACTAACAAAGCAAGCACCTCATCCCGCCGCTTCTGCCGGTTTGAAAGCTCCGCCAGCCATTCCCTGTTCTCTTCGTTCCATTCCGCTTTCAATTCCTCATTCGCCAGCCGGGCCTGCTCAAATTCCGCCAGCCATTGCCGATACCCTCGCTTCAGCGAAACCACCTGCAAAGCCCTTGAAATTGCAAAAAGGGCCGAGCAGATGGCAATTCCCGCCGCACCCAGCATCCGGGCTACAAATAGCATTCCCATGCTTAATATTGAGAATGGAATCAAAATCGCCTGAATCAAAACCACCATCGCGTCATCACGCTTCGGCCCCGGCTCCTCCGGCTCTTCTTCCAATTGCAATTCGGCCGGTCGCTTCAGCCCGTCCGGCACAGCCATCACCGGCCTTAAATCTTTTTTTCTGATATTCACCCGCTGATATTTCAATTGAAATTTCGGTATGCCGTCAATTACCGTTCGCAGCTGATCCAGATCAACGCTGATCCGTATCAGATCCGCCAGGTTCGCGCCCTGCGCGGCACCAGCCGCCACCTCCGGAAAATAATCGACCCGAATTGCATTTCGCAGCTGACACCAGGGGCACTTCATTGCATTTTCAAATAGCCCGTCCGCCGCCCCTGCATAATAAAGATGCCGTGGCGACTGCGCACAAACCACCATCTGGTTTGCCATCTGTAATAACAAATCCGCCCATTCTCGCGCCGACGGCCGATTCTTCTGGTAAAAAGCCTGTTCAAATGCCCGGGCCACCATTGGCGGCAAAACCGCCGGCGTAATCACCCCCGGCGGCGGTGCAATCGCCTTTCGGCCTGCATCCGATCCATAAAAATAATTGCCATCGCTGATCGCTGATCCAATCGTATAATCGCCCGCCTTCTGATGCCGCCCTGAAAACGGATGCCGCCCCATAAAAAGCAGCTGAAAGATCAATACCGCCAGCGCAAAATTGTCATGATCCGCCGATCGCACCAGCCCTCTTAAATTCGCCGATTGCAATTCCGGCGGCAAATACTCTTCCTTACCAACGTCACTTGTCCAATATTCTCCGTCCGACCGCCGAAATTGAAACGAGTCGCAGTCGATCAGCTTCACCGTCGCCTTCGACGATACCAGCACATTATTCTGATTCAAATCGCCAATCACCGCCCCGGCCTGATGCACCGCCGACACGACCCGAGCCAGGTTCGACCCCGTCAAAGCCAGCATCTTCCAGTTAGCCGCCGGGAAATGCCTTTTCCGCTCGGCCGGTGAAAAAAGCTGGTGCAGCTCCCGATGCTCAACCACCTCAGGCATCAAAAAGCCAACCACCCTTGGCCCAGCCCTCACCTGATCCAAAATCACACCCACTGGCCAGGCAGCGGCCTCCGTCAATCCT
>JBILGL010000204.1:0-7306 GCA_044351075.1 Isosphaeraceae bacterium
TGCATGAAATATAGAGATTTTTCGGCGAGGCCAGGGACGGCCTGTGACGAGCTCAAAAAAAAATACGTTGTGCATCAATTTCGGCATCGTGCCCGCAAGCCTGATTTGGCTCTGTTGCCTGCTTGCATTTCCGCCGATCTCTGCACATTCGCAGATACTTCAGCGGCTCGACCCGCCCGCCGTCGATCTGGCGGCTGATCAGATTCGTATATGGTCGTCGGATGTCGATCGCCACTGGGTTGTGCTCACAGGCCGCGTTTCGATCACTCAGGACGGCGAGGGCCTGCGTGCTGACGAAGCTGTCGTTCTCGTTGAGCCCGGCCGTGACGGTAATCGACTCATGCAGCGCATCGAAGTCAAAGCAGGGGGCAAAGTCCAACTGACTTCCCGACCGGCAAATACCCTTGAGCAAACGGAAATGATTTTCCGCTCCAAGTTGCCAGTCAGGCTCAAGCCCTACAATCCTGCCGGCATGAAAAAAACAGTTCCGGCAGAAATTGATAGAGCTCGCCTCTCGGCCGCCTTTGGCGAGGAATTCACACAGGCTCTTCAGTTAGCCCAAAGTGCTCCTGAATCTCCGGCAGAGAGCCCTAAACCGTCATCCGAACTGGTTTTGAAGTCAGATCAGAAGAAGCAAGAATCTTCTAATTCTGAATCGAGTGAAGCCGTTGCGGCCATGCCGGTTCCAGCTCCCGCTGCACCGGCCGATGGCATGGTTCAGCCTGCGACACAGCCACCACCTTTCGCAAATACTGAAACAGACGATACGCCGCTACTCTCAAACCCGCTCGATGACCCAAATCTGAACGCTTTGCCCTCTCGCCTTGACCCAAAGCCACCTTCATCGCCTGCGGCGGCAGCACCAACGCCGACTCCCAATATTCCCCAATCAGCGACTCCACCCGCTGCCCCTGCTCCATTCACTCCACCCGTTGCCCCAACCTTGCCGGGTGTGATTCCTGTCCCTACCGAAAACGGCCCTGGGCTGACGATTCCACCTGCACTGATCGACGAAGCCCCAGTTGTCCCCCCTTCATCCGGGCTGATTCTGGGAGATGCCCCCTTACCGCTCGATCCCGCTGGAATCAACCCTGAAATCACGCCGGGCACAGAAAGGCTTGTGGGAATCTATCCCCGTGATAGTAATCCCAACTACAGCCATATCGCTAAAAAAATAGATGATAAGACCTATTTGATCATCGCACAGGGCGGTGTCAACGTTGTTGTCGAATCAGGGGAAAGGCTCGGCACGGCAGATCTCTCTGCTGACCGTGTCATCATGTGGGTGGGTGTGGATGACAAGACCCAGGTCACAAAAATTGAGGAAGGCGGGAAATTTTCCCAATTACACCAGACCCCGATTGAAATTTACCTTGAAGGCAACGTGATTTTTCGGGTGGATGAACGCAAAGTCGCCGGCAATGGAGACGAGCGCGTCCTCAGGGCGGAAAAGGCTTATTATGATGCCCGGACTGACCGATTCAATGCGCTTAATGCCGATCTCAATATCTTTGCCCCCGGCCTGCTTGCTCCCATCCGTACCAAGGCCGATCGGATCAGCCAGTGGCGCGAAGTGGTATCACGCGAAGATGGAATGATGGTGCTTGGCCTGCCGCAGATTAACGTTTTCAACACGACCACCACAGGTAGCCGATTCCCCAATCCAGGCTATCGTATGCACAGTAACCACATTAAAATTACACAGGAAGAAGTGCCTCTGCGAAACCCGATCACCGGCTCGCTTGACGGCGCCCCGACCACCGACTTCGAATGGAAACTCGACGCGCGACAAAATCGATTTTACATCGGCAATATGCCAATTGTTTATCTGCCACGCGTTGTGGCAACGCCTGAGGATCTTGATCTGCCACTTCGCCAGATTCAGTTCCGAACAAACAACTATTTTGGCCAGCAGATACTCTCAGACTGGAACATGTTTAAGCTGCTCGGGCTGAGAAAGCCGAAGGGCGTGGAAAACTGGAATCTTGATATCGACTATCTCTCGGCCCGTGGCCCGGCGGTAGGCTCAGAAATCGGTTACTTCGGCAAGAGATCTGATGGCGAAATGGCTCCGGGCAGCTATGCCGGTTACGGCAGCTTCTGGTCGATCTGGGATCGAGGCACAGACGTTCTTGGTACCGGCCCGGCCGTGATCACGGATGGCCCGCCCGGCTCGGGTGATCGTGGATTCCAACGCTCAAAAGTGCCGGTTTACGATCAATTTCGTGGCCGATACGAATTCAAGCACATGCAGAGCCTGCTCCCAGAGAATGCAGGCATCGATGAGGATCTGAAATTCCAGGTGAACTTCGGCTATCTTTCTGATCGCTACTTTCTTGAACAATACTACAAACGTCTTTACGATAGTGGCCCGGATCAGGACACCTCAGCCTACATCATCCGTCAAAAGCAGAATACGGCTGTTTCCTTAATGGCCCAGGGCAATCTTCAGTCGTTTTACACCGATACACAATGGCTGCCAAAGCTTGATTATTACCGCATCGGCGACAGCCTTCTGGGCGACATCTTCACCCATTACAGCCACTCTGGTGCGGATTATGCCAATGTCCACACTGATGTCATGGTGAATAACCCAACTCTCTTCGCCTTTCAGCCCTACGACCCAATCAGCCAGACTTCCGGCTCTTTTGGCTCTGGAAGGCTCTGGACAAGCCATGAACTTGATATGCCCCTGAATCTCGGGCCATTCAAGCTGACTCCCTACCTACAGGGGCAAGCCATCGGATGGTCCAGCCAATACAATACCGCCCTGCCCGCCTATGACCTTCCACCGGATCAGGTCAGGCAGCTCATTCGTAATGGCAACACCGAGATGATGGGCCGCCTCTGGGGTGCGGCTGGTGCACGATTCAATTTCATGCTCTGGCGGCTTTACAGCGATGCCGAAAGTGAAATTCTCAACGTTCATGGCCTGAATCATAAAATGAATTTCGGTGTGGATTATCGCGACGCCTACTCTGCCACCCCACTTCGCCGAATCGGTGTGCAGGATTCTCTTGACGACAACACCTATGAATTCGTTCGCCGCTATTTTGCCTTTACCAATTACGGCGGCGGTGTATTGCCCCCACAATACAACCCCCTGCTGCTGGCCACTCGCCGCAATCTTTCGCCGATCACAGGCACTACCGATGTGCTTCAGTCCATGCAGACTGTCCAACTGAGCTGGAATAACCGGTTTCAGACCAAGCGAGGTCCCGAAGGATCGCGCCGGGTGATTGACTGGATGCTCTTTGATGTCAGTACGACCTACTTCCCTCAGGCCAATCGCGACAACTTTGGCGAAACCTTTGGCCTCAACAAGTACAACTGGGAATGGTATGTCGGCGACCGCACCACCATTTTCTCTAACGGCTGGTTTGAATTCTGGGAAGTCGGTGGCGATCCGCTCAACAAGACAAATGTCCAGCACACCAATGACCCATTCGGTATGAAGGTCATTACCTCAGGCTTCTCGTTTAATCGCCCACCAAAGGGCAATGCCACCATCACCTACACCATCCTGCAGACAGGACAGGTGAACACCTCAGCGCTGAATTTTTCATACAGCTACTGGGTAAGCCCCAAATGGTATTCGACATTCTCAACCAGCTATGACTTCGGTAACGGTATTTCGCTGGGAACAAATGTCTCTGTCACACGCGTCGGTGCTGATTACCTCACCAGCCTTGGCCTGAGCGTTGACCCTCAGCGTCAGAGCACGATGGTTGCTGTGGAAGTCACGCCACGACTCAGCCCCAATACCAGGCTCGGCCAATCAACCGGGCCCCGATTCGACAGCCGATTTGCACCAACCCAATAACCGCACGGCCTGACCCGTTTGGGAGCAGCGATCATGGATCAGTTTCATGACCAACCAGAAAGCCCAACTTTGGCTGACACTGCGGCACGTCGCCCGGATCGCCCCTCGAAACGATACACTCTGACTTCCCAATCCGACGCCTACAGGCTTGATCGCTCCGGCAATGAAGAACCATTACCGGAATGGATTCGCCAGAAAGTCGCTGAAGTCACTCCGGCATCTGGCGAAATCGCTCCACAACTGCTGGCGGAACTATCCGCCCCTTTATCTGAGCCACTTGCCCGGGCGGATTGCCCAGGCGGCACCATCGGTAAAAGCCGCGCCGCACTGCATGGCCTGAAGCTCGCGATTCGTGGCGATTCCAGCTTCTTTGCCCATGCCTATCGATTCACCATCGTCCTGATGTTTGGCGTGATGATCCAGCTTCCGCCCGTAGCATGGCTCATACTCTCAGTCTGCGCAGGCCAAATCCTCTTGGCAGAGCTGCATAATTCGGCGATTGATGCCTTTCTCCGCTGCTGCACACCCGACGAACAACATGCCAGAGCAGCCCGAGACATCGGCGCAGCCGGCGTTTTCATTTCGGTCACCATCGGCACCAGCATCACCGCCGCCCTCTTCATCATTCGAATGTCAGAGCTGCTGGCCGAATAAAAAAGCCGGGCTCTGATGGCCCGGCTTTCTTGATTACTGAAGGATCAGTCGATCATTTCTTTGCTTCGGCTGGAGGAAGTGCACGCCCCGGTGCAGCCAGAAAGGCCTTCTCCTCCTTGCCATCACCCAGATTCCAGATCACCACGCGGCCATCCCACCCACCTGCCGCGGCTTTTTTGCTGTCAGGCGACACAGCCACACTGTAAACCCAGTCCGTCTGGCCGGCAAGCTGCCGCACAGCACCCATATTTTCAGGCTTAAATACCCGCACCGATTTATCGGCACTGGCCGCAATCACGGATTTGCCATCCGGTGAAACCGCCATTTTGAACACTTCGCCGCCAAATCCACCCGTGGTGCGCACCTGTTTGGCTTCGCCTTCGGCTGTCCATGTGCGAATCTGCTTATCAGCACCACCAGAGAAGATCTGCTTGCCATCAGGGCTGAAGCTGGCGGTAAATACCTGCTCATTATGGGCCGGGAATGTGACCAGCGACTCTTTCTTCACGGCATCAAAGACCTTGGTCGTCTTGTCGCGGCTGGCTGAAACCAGTTTCGTGCCGTCAGGGCTGAAGGCAAGGTCCAGAATCCAGTCCGCATGATCTTCAAGCTGGAAGTCAAGCTTGCCATCCGGCAGATTCCAGACACGAATTGTCCGGTCTGCACCGGCCGCCGCCACCTTCTTCGAATCAGGGCTGAAAACGATCGCAAAAATAGCATCAGATGACTCGCCCAGATCCTTGAAAAACTCAACGGTACCATCAGGCTTCGACTTCCAGAGCTTGGCTGTGCCAAATCGGCCCGGATCACCTGCCGCTGTGGCCATAAACTGGCCGTCCTTGCTGTAAGTGATGTCGTAAATACGCTCCTGAAGTGGCTTCACACGCTGCTTGATGGAGCCATCAGCCACATTCCAGAGAATCACTTCGTGAAAACCACCTGTGGCCAGATTATTACCGTCAGGGCTGAAGGCCAGGGCGGTGACGGGCACTGTGGTTGGATATTTTTCAGGCACCGGCACAATTGTTGATTTATGCAGCAGAGTCGGCCAGTCTTCCTTTTGATCTTTACCGTCGTATTTTGCGCCCTGCTTGACCCACTTTTCGATCAAAGCAATCTGATCGAGCGGCAGCGGATCCTGCTTCCAGGGCATCCGCGGCTTGGCATCGTGCCTGATCAGCTCGACAAAATAGCTGCCATCCACGTCGCCAGGGATAAGTGTCACATCCTCTCCCTGCTGGCCACCCTTGGCCAGTTGGGTGAATGTCGTCATTACATATTTGCTCTCACTTTTGCGGGGATTGTGGCAGGCGATGCAGTTCTGCACCAGCAATGGCGCCACATCCTTCATGAAGCTCACCGGCTTGTCGCCCGATTGCTGCTTTGGCTCAGCGGTCGCGGTTTTATTCGCTTGTTCCGGCTTCTTGTCCTGCCCAAAGGCAACCGGTATCAGGCTCATGCCATATACCGCCAACAATATGAATTTGCTCTTTTTCATCTGCTCCACTCCTGCTGAATTTGCTTCTCAAAAATCTTCAAGTGGATGTTCAGGGAACGATCTTAATCGCCACGGGTGATGTCAGTGCTGGATAGTCCTTGTCTCCCGCCTTGAATGCCGCCTTCACTGTGGCATTGCCTGTCGCTGCCTTGGCCGCCTTATCGGCTGTGATTTTGATTGTGAAGTCAGAAGATGTTGCGGGCACTTTGACTGGATCAGCTTTCAGCCCTGCCGGTAATCCATCGGCCGTTACCGTGATTTCACCCTTCATCGAGGGTTTGCGAGCAAGCTTGCCTTTGACTTCCAGCGTCGCGCCCGGCTTGACCGTTGCTTCCTTGGGCAAACCACTCAAAGCCACCGGCGGCACGACATTCAACTTGATCACCGGCGATTCAACCACCCGATCTTCGCCGGCAAGTTTCCCCTTGGCGGTAAGTCCGATCTGATGCTCACCTACAGGCGTATCAAGAGCCGCTTTGACGACCACAGCCAGATCGGCCAGTTTTTCAGCCGCTTTTGCCGTGCCCAAAGTCAGCCCCTTAGGGGGATTAACTAGGGCCAGATCCAAAGCCGGTTCGCCGCCTGTACCTCGGCTAATCTTTAGTGGAATAGCACCTTCAAACCCATGTGCCACTTCCACTGCGGCGTCGGCCACTTCCAGGCCAACCGGCGCGGCATCGGCTGATACAGCGATGAAGCCGCTCTGCCGAAGAACATTCACAGGCAAAGGACCCTGGCTGGCAAATGTAATGGAACTGGCTGATCGAGCCGATAAGCCGCCATCACCCTTACCCTCAATGGTCAGAAATGTTGGTGGCAGCTTCGCCCCGGCATCTACTGAGATTGAGATCAAGCCGGCTGCAGCTCCCGCCGGAACCAGCCCTGGCCTGAATTTCACTCCAGCGGGCGGATTAACCAGCTCCAGCTTCACCGGCCCGGCATAGCCACGAGTGCGATCAACAGCGACATTCACCAGTGCATTTTGACCGGCAGGAATATTGAGCTGGGCTGCGGGGAGCGAGATATCAAATTCAGGAACCGATTTTTCCACCAATATCCGGTAATGGAAGCCCAGTCCACCGCGATTACTGATGTCCTTAATCGCCAGTGTTGCCACATTCTGGCCAGCCGGTGCCGTAAATTCCAGCTCGGGGTCAGGCTGGGTAAATGGCGGCGTATTGGCCGGCGGGTTAGGAACTTTCAGAGGTGAGTCGTCGGCCGTGGCAATCTGCTTGCCATCAGCTCCCAGCACGCGCAAAACGGCATCCATGGCTGAGCCGATCCGACCAGCCTCGACCTTCACTCGATATTTGGCACCAGCGTCAACAGCC
>JBILGL010000414.1:0-4457 GCA_044351075.1 Isosphaeraceae bacterium
CGAGGCTTCAGCGAACATTCGCCGATGGCTTTCTTCGGATGCGTTTACGAACTATCAGCCTGAGCTTTGCCGAGCGGTCAAGTCTTGTGAATGGAAGAGGCTGGAGGACCTGTTTTATAAAGTGCTTGAGTTTGGCACAGGCGGGCGTCGTGGGCTCATGGCCACAATCGGCACGAATGTACTTAATGAAAGAACGATCGCCGAGAGTGCTCGAGGTCTGGTGGATGTACTGATTGCCAAAAATGCCGGCAGCGGGCGGAAAATGTCGGTCGTTATTGCCCACGACACTCGACATAATTCTCCTGAATTTGCGTCTGTCTGTGCCCGTGCCATCGCCGCAGCGGGGCTTGATGTCTGGCTCTTTGATTCATTTCGCTCAACTCCACTACTATCATTCGCAGTGCGATACCTGAATTGCGATGCCGGAATCATGATTACCGCCTCGCACAACCCTCCTTCTGACAACGGTTTTAAATGCTATAATCATCTTGGCGGGCAGGTGGTGCCACCGGATGATTCAGCGATTATTGATGCTGTGGTCGCGTTGGCGGATAAACCGATTCCACTGGCTGATTTTGATGCAGCCAGGGCCAGTGGCCAGATTAAAATGGCGCCGGCCGCGCTTGACGAAGCCTATCTGGCGGCTGTGCTGGGTGAATCAGTCAGCCCGACGCGTTCTCTCGGTATTGTTTACACTCCCATGCATGGTGTGGGCGGCGGTAGTGTGGGTGCGGCTCTGACAAAAGCTGGTTTTACCTCTGTCAATCAGCTTGCTGCCCAGAGCATTCCCGATGGTAATTTTCCGACCATTCCCGGCCATGTGGCCAATCCTGAAATTCCCAAAACGCTGGAAGCGGCAATTGCTGAGGCCAAAGCCACCGGGGCTGATCTGGTGCTGGCAAGCGACCCCGACGCTGACCGTATCGGCGCAGCGGTGCCCGCTACAGGTGATCCAAAAGGCGACTGGGTCACGATCGATGGCAACAGTATCGGCGTTTTGCTGGCTGCCTATGTGCTTGATCAATCAAAAGCAAGTGGCACCCTGCGGTCGGGGCATTATCTGGTCAGCACGCTTGTTTCTACGCCGATGGCTCCTGCACTCTATCGCCGTGCCGGGCTGAAGGTGGTGAATCAACTGCTTGTCGGATTTAAATGGATTGCCCAGGCGATTGATGCCACGGGCCCAGCCGACTTTCTCTTTGGTTTTGAAGAGTCGCATGGCTATCTGAAGGGCACATATGCTCGCGATAAGGACGCCACAGTAGCCGCATTTCTCTTTGCCGAGATGGCCGCAACGCTCAAGGCTCGCGGGCAGACTGTGCTTGAGTATCTTGATTCGCTCTTTCTGCAGGTCGGTCATTACGGTCAGGCCGCTTTCAATCTCACGCTGACGGGCCGCGACGGCGCGGAGCAAATCCAGAAAATTATGGCATCTTTTCGCGATTCGCCGCCATCGCACGTCGCCGGTTTGCGAATCATCCGTCTGGACGATTACAAAAATCATCAGACAAAATTGCTCTATCCGAAATATCTGGAAAGTGCTCTGATTGAGCCATCCGGCGACCTTCTGATCTTTGAACTGGCTCAGGCTGATGTTCGCTTTGCTGTTCGGCCCTCGGGCACAGAGCCGAAAATTAAATTTTACCTCTTTGCCCGCACGGATGTTCCTCCCGGCACTCCAGCCCATGATCTCCCGGCGATCAAGCAGCAGACCAATGCCCTCATGGCCGCCATGGAAACGGATCTGAAGAGGCTGGCGGCTGAAATCAGCAGTAATTGAAATGCAGAAATGAAATGCAATGAGTGACGGACTGACTGAAAATGTGGAACATGAAGAGTCGCCGGATCCGCTTTTACGGGCTTGGCAACTCACTTTGAAGTTCTTCGCTCAGTCGCCGGAAATGCATTCGCGACTCACTGCATTTTCACCTGCCGAATTAAAAAGAAGGTCGGATCAATTTCCATTATACGACTATATCCAAGATCCGCTTGACGCCTTAAGGCGATTGCATTTGCAACAGGCCCGGCCTGATCCCGGCCGAGTTCACAAAAGTTGGTACAAACCCCTTGAAGCAAAGCAGATTTCACCTGTTCGCCGGGTGTTGCGTGCTGAGAGTGAAGCGGTGCCGGGTTCTCTGCACGAAATTATTCTTGAATCGGCAAAAACGCTGAGTGCTGAGCGGTTGGTGGGCGATGCGGAAGCCTGGATCGGTGATCCGGAAATTGTTCTTTTTTTTGAGCACGAAAGCCCGATCGGCTGGCTGCGGATGCTGGCGTGGTCGGGGCGCCTGCGGCGTTGGGTCGCAGGTGAAAAGGATTCGTTCTGCGGCTTGCCTGCTTTTGCGAAATGCTCTCGAGGTGAGGATTGGCCGGAAATAGCCCGAAAGTCGCTTGCGCAGCTGCGAACGGCGGCCAAAGGCAAGCCGGTCAGGGCCAGCCGGTATGGGCTGATCAGCCTGGCCATGCTGGCCGGTCAGGTTGATTCCCGCCGCAGGCAATGGATATTGCAACATTTACCAATGAGTGCAGGGGCATTGATTGCCCCTATCATGCGGACGGAAAAAAAACCGCTTGATGAAAATGAAATGCAATTTGAGACCTGGCTGGCGAGCTGGGCGATTGGTTTTGAAGATGATTGCCTCAAGCTTTTTCTCGCTGAATTTCAAGGCAAAGTGGCAGATTTATCAGGTGCCGGCAAATTGGAAGACGCCGGTTCACACCAGCCGGTTAATTATGAAACGACTGACATGCCTGGCATGCTGGAAGTGGATCAAGATTATGATTTGTTATCAGACAGCAGCGAGGAAAGAATTTCAATGCCGGCTGATCTCTTTGAGCCTGATGATCACTTTGAGCTTGATGAATCAATTGAAATTGTCAATGTAAAGGCGGAAAATTCAGGAATATTCGATCAGGATATCGATCAGCTGGTCATTGAAGATTCCAGCGAGATTGAAATTGAAATAAATGATGGTCATGATGACATTGCATTAAACGACGATGATGATGAAAAAGCGGATGACGACGATTCATCATTTCATATTGGAGATCTTGAGCTGTGAGCAATGCCGATCTCGACTTCGATCCACCGTCTTCTATCGTTCAAGCACCAGCCTGGACACCAGTTAGTTTTGATGAACTGCCGCAGCTGAGTGCGACCACGGAGAAACTTCGTTCATCACTTCGCCGGCTGGCAAATCGACAAAATCCAGGAGATCTGGCTGCGGCTTTTCTGGCTGAAACAGGGCTGCGGCTTTCTGACGATGGCCCTGCCTTGCTTGATCGTCCGTCAGGTGTCAAGCGTGTTGGGATCACTGCCCCTTGGCTCGTGCCATCGCATGGCACATCGCTGGCGATTGGAATTGAAACACCGCTGGCGCATCGTGTGGTTGATCGTCTGCTCGGCACCGAGAGGATGGAGACGGAAAATCATTTACCGACGACACCCGTCGAATGGGGCTTCTGGACAGTTCTGGCGGCTCGTCTGACAGACGCATTAAACAGCTCAGGCCTTCTGCCGCGTCTCGTGCTTGATCGTGTTGGGCCCGATCCATTTTCTTTTGAAAATCTTGGCCCGACTTCCACTATCTGCTGGGAGCTTTTTCTGCACGATAAACCAGTGGGCATGCTGCGTGCATGGGTTCCACTGGGGCTTTTACAGGCGGTTGAATTGAAATCGCCGCTGGCGGATCAGGCCGGTATCGATCGGCTCCGGCCGATTCTGGCCGAAATCAGTGTAAAAGGGCGCGTGCAGGCCGGTGTCATCGAATTATCGGGTGGCCTTGGCCGGCTCAGGCCCAAGCTGGTGCTGCCCTGGCCGGACGCCACCTTGACAGGAGCCCCGCCTGATCTGGAAGGGCCAGTGATTTGCCGACTGGCTGATGGGCCCCAGCGGTGGAGTGTCGCTGGCCATTTTGTAAAAGGCTCTGGCGGCTGTCAGATTGAAATTCTCAACCGGCCGAAACCTACCCCCACGACTGTTTTGAAAGGTCCGACAATGTCTGCTGATTCTTCTGCCGCCGCTTCGCCTGATTTACCCGTCACTCTCACCGTCGAGCTTGGTCGGCTCAGCATTTCGCTGTCGAGACTTGCCGAACTCAAGCCTGGAGATGTTTTAAATCTCTCGCGTAACAAAAAAGAGCCTGTTGAACTGACCAGCGGCGACCGGCTGGTGGCCCGTGCCGAGCTGGTTCAGATCGATCAGGAGCTTGGTATTCGAATCTTACAGGTGCTTGTCTGATTTTTTTGACGTTCGTCAAAAGTATTTCAGTTGCACCCTGGTTTTTATCGAGTCACGCGGCCATTATCGGCACGTGCGTATTTCTGGCTGTCAAGCTCACGCAGGTGCGATGCCAGCACGCGATCAAGCCTTCCAAGGCTGGCCGGCGTAATACCCTGATCTTTCCAGAGCACGCGTCCTTCTCTGTCCAGCAGCACCATCGTCGGGTAAACACGTA
>JBILGL010000620.1:0-2826 GCA_044351075.1 Isosphaeraceae bacterium
TCAGCGCCTGCTGAATTGCCCATCAAAAGCGGGAAGTTAATGCCGTAGCGATCAGCGGCCATAGCCACCTTTTTCTGGCGGTCCGCCAGGCTGCCTTCTTCATAGGCAATGCCGACAATCTGGAAATTGTCAGGGGCAAGCTGCTTTTGAAGCTCAACCAGGTGCGGCATCGCCTCATGGCAAGGCTTACACCAAGTTCCCCAGAAAAAGACGAGTGTCAGATCTGCGGGCATTTGGCTGAATCGTTCGGTTTTGCCCTGAACGTTCATGAGCTCGAAATCAAGTAGTCTCTGGTTCGCTGTGTCGAAGTCGCAAAAGGCAGAGCTGATGCCAGAGCCTGACTTGCTATCGACCGACTTCGACCAGAACGGAATTTTACTGGTCATGCGATTGAGCCATTCATTGCCGGTTCGTGGTGAATCGCCGTTGAAAGCAGGATCGGTTCCGGCACCGCTGGCCTTGAGCCGATCAATGCGCTCCTGATCAGATCTGGCCACATCGGGCTCAATCTGGGCAAGCACGCCGGCGGATGAAGCAGCATTCAGCGCCCGCTCCACTTCAGCCTTTTGTGCTGGTGGCCGTTCCATACCACGTGAAATCACCTTTTCTGCTTCGAGTGCCGGCATTGAATCGCCGGGCAGGTCAACCGGCGGGGCAAGTGTGCCGCCGCTCCGATTCGCCAGGCTCACCGTTCGGTCTGTTCTCGGTAATTCGTTCGGTCGGCCGCCACCCTGTAAGTCCTGCCATGTCGCTGATCGTTGTGCCATTGCACCCGCGGCAATCTCATCGCGATCGACGGCGGCATATCGGTCAGAACTCAAGGCTCTGTCTGAAGATAAGCCAGCTCGGGCCCGTGCCGCTCTGCGAAGCCGATTTGCTTCGTCAATGTCCTCGACACGCAGATTTGCGGCTGATGGATAATCGACGAAAGTGGATTCTCTGCCGGAACGAGATTCACTTCGCGCCAGACTCTGGGCAGGTTGGCGACGGGCAGGTGCCATTCGCCGTTCCTCTTCCATTTCAATGATTTCTTCAGCCGGTGGCGGAATTTCCCGCAAAGGGGCCATTTCGTCGTCGATAACACCAGTTGAGGCAACGACGCCGGGCCTTGCCGCCATCGCGACCCGGCGCGCTGGCTGAGGCTCTTCAAACTCTTCATACACATATGCTTTACGTTCAATAGCCGGCGGCAGTGGGTTCTCTTCTCCCTCTTCACCGACAAATTGGGCCTGAACAATCGATCGGTCGATCTTCCCGGCACGTGCGACTTCGCCTCGTTCCGTACGAGTATTCCATTGGCTGTTTTTCGGTTTTGACCTCGGCGCTGTGGCTTTCGGCTCTGGCTCCGTTACTGCTTCGTCTTCGACAGGAATGTAAGCAGCTCTGGTGATTTTTTCCTGCCGGTTTTTCACGGCGGCCGCCGCAATTTTAGCACTATCCGGCGAGTCGGCCTCCTGGCCCTCAACCACATAAACCCATCGACCGGCAGGCACTTTCGGGCTGGCGGCCACCGGTTCTCTTGCTGAGGGTGGTGCGGCCGATGCCGGTGCAGGCGTGACAGAACCGGCCACTTTTGAGCCCGCCAGTTCGGCTGATTCCGACTCAATCAGAATTCGGGCCTGCGTTTCACCAGATAAAAACCGGGCTCGGCCCACGCGCGACTCACCGTCGGCATCCAGTGACGCAATAATGGTGTAAGGAGTGGACGACCGAAGCCCACGAATCGTAAAACCACCGGCATTGTCGGTGATCACGTCGGTGACCTGCCCGCCATTCAGCGACCCGTCAGCCAGTCGCACGGTGGCCCCTTCCACTGGTTGGCCACGATGATCGGTTACTCTGCCGGAAATTCTTCTTGCATCGTTACTTGCAGCAATACTAAGCGATTCGGTTTCGCTCCGAATGATCCGGTCTTCGCCTGGTCGCCCGTTGATCACAGCCAGTGGCCGATCGCCCAGCGATGGCGTTGTACGCAAGCCGAGATCCGGTCGATTGATGCCCGTGCAACCGGCCATCATCAAACCGAGCGGCAGTCCAACAATCAGGTCGTATCGCCTCGGTCGATTCATTCCGGATCACTCCCCCAACTTCCTACACGATGACGGCAAGAGACCAGGGCAGTATCGCCCTGTTTCGCTTGTATCGGTTTTAACCATGCGCCGAGTTGAACAAAATTTTGTTATTTTTCTGATTTTAACGATTTTTATCATTGAGCAGTCTAGGTTGTCTGGGTTGTTTCTTTGGTGGTTGTTTTGATTTGGCTTGTTAGGGGGGCGATTCAGGCTTTGGTTTTTCTATTCAATAAACGGCGAAGATGTGTAAGATATAAAAGTCTATGGACATTGAGAAGTGTCAGAATTGCAGGAAGTGGTCTCAGGGCTGAGTTTACAAATGTCGAATCGATCCTCGCACCGTCTTGCTTTTGAAGAGCCGATTTTTGAGCTGGAGAAGAAGCTGGCGGATCTTGAGTCACGCTATGCCACCGCACGGGCTGAGCACGACCCGACGACGGCAGAGATTCAGGAACAGATTCGCCGCATGAGACGCGAACTTTCTGGCATTCTGCGTAACATTTACGCCAATCTCAACAGTTGGCAGACGGTGCAGGTTTCACGGCATCCAGAGCGGCCGCAGACGCGCGATTACCTCGCCCTCATTTTTGACCGATTTCTTGAGCTTCATGGCGATCGTGCGATTGGGGACGACAAGGCCATCGTCACGGGCTTTGCCCAGTTGGGTGAGCAGAAAGTGATGTTTATTGGCCAGCAGAAGGGCAAGAATCTTGAAGAGCGAATGGCTTGCCATTTCGGCTGTGCGCATCCTGAA
>JBILGL010000205.1:0-7283 GCA_044351075.1 Isosphaeraceae bacterium
TCTGTTAGAAGTGCTTATTTGGGATTACGAGGATTGTTTTCAGCAGGTTTCAATCGTAATTCGCGAAACTGCATTCTACGTGGACTAAGACACACTATTGAGGGTCGATTTTTATATGAATTTTAGGATCCATCGATTGTTGGATTACCGAATTGGCTGCTTTCTGGTTTACTTGTACCTGGTGTCGTGCTAGATGCACTCGTGAAAAGTGGTTTTGAAAACAATTAGTGGCAGATGGTTCTCTGAATGTGATTGGTGTATTGATGTAAGCATCTTCATGCTGTATTACTGTCCTATTTCCAAGACGTCCTGGAACCTTAACTTGCTGGAACACAAGTTTTGAATTCATCAGGCGTTAACTATTTGATGCTGAAAATAAGAAAAAGCTTGGCATTTGTATCCGGAAGGTTTAATAATATATTTGACTAGCCTGCCTCAGTAGCATGATGAAATCTCGCCCAAATCTTGGACACTGTAAATCCCGGTCGAGATTCCCAGAAAATTGGTCAAGTAGGGTCTTATACTTCCATGAAAAAATCACAACTGAGACTTACTGGAAATAATTCAAGACGAATATTGGTTTTATCCATCTTCTGTTTAATCATATCTAGTCATTACACACTGGCAGAAGAAAAAACGAAGGAATTAAGTACTTCGGCGAAAGTAAGCTTTTTCAAACAGATCAAACCAATTTTTCAGTCTAACTGTCAGGGCTGTCATCAACCGGCGAAAGCCCAGGGCGGTTATGTTATGACCGATTTTGCCAGGCTTTCAGTGCCTGGTGATTCGAAAGAAAAGCCAATCATACCTGGCAAGCCTGACGAGAGCTATCTGGTCGATCAGATCACGCCTCATGATGGTAAAGCAGAAATGCCAAAGGATAAACCACCCTTGGCAGCTTCAGATATAGATCTCGTTAGGCAGTGGATCTCTCAAGGTGCTGTCGATGATTCTCCCGCTGGTAACATCGCTCGATTTGACCGCAAAAATCCTCCTGTCTATTCAACTCCGGTCAATGTGACCAGCATAGATTTTTCGCCTGATGGTAAGTTGCTTGCTGTTGCAGGTTTTAATGAAGTGTTATTGTTGAATCCGGCTGATGGCAGCATCGTTAATCGTTTTATCGGTATGTCCCAGCGAATTGAATCTGTGCGTTTTTCACCAGACGGTAAGAAATTGGCGGTTGCAGCTGGAACCCCTGCCCAGAGTGGCGAGCTTCAAGTCTGGGATGTAGAGACTGGGAAGCTCACCTCATCTATTCCGGTGGGATACGACACGATTTACGGTGCAAGTTGGAGCCCTGATAGTACAAAAATTGCAGTAGGCTGCGGTGATAATTCGGTTCGTGCTTTTGATGTCAAATCGGGAAACCAGGTGCTTTTTCAGGGCGCCCATAACGACTGGGTGCGTGACACGGTCTTTTCTAAAGATGGTTCGCATCTGATGAGTGTGGGCCGCGATATGACGGTGAAGCTTACCGAAGTTGCGACTCAACGCTTTGTTGATAATGTGACCTCAATCACCCCAGGCGCACTCAAGGGCGGAATTTTGTCAATAGCCCGTCATCCGCAGCGAGATGAGATCGTCGTAGCCGGCTCAGACAGTGTCGTCAAAGTTTATCGAGTATTTCGTCTTACGGCACGCGTAATCGGTGATGATGCGAATCTCATCCGCAAGATGCCAGCTATGGCAGGTCGTGTCTGGAGTGTTGATGTCAGCCCCGACGGCAAAAGAATTGTTGCCGGCTCAAGCCTCGATGGTAAGGGCCAGGTTCATGTTTTCAGCTATGACTTTGATACATCTTTACCTGATGATATCAAGGCAATCGTAGCAAAAACCGGACGATCCCCGGAAGAATCCAATAAGCTTGAAGCCTATTTGACAAAAGATGTCAAAGTTGTCTCGAAGTTCGAATTACCATCGTCAGGCATTTACTCAGTGAGTTTCTCTTCAGATGGTAAGAGTCTGGCAGCGGCGGGCTCGGACGGCAAAATCCGGTTGATTGAGACAGAGACAGGCCGATTGATACGCGAGATGGCGGCTCAACCGGCTTTGGTGAGAAAAATCGCCGCTCGGGAAGATAGCCAAACACCCAAAAGATTAACGCCTGATATCTCAAATGAGGAGCAGCCGAAAGGAGCGAAACTGGTATCTCTTTCGGTTGAGCCTAAATCAATTCAGTTGAATGGACCGTTTGATTATTCTCAGATCACAGTGACCGGACGCCTGGAAAATGGCGACACATTTGATGCGACTCGACAAGTACAATATCGTCAGCGAGAGAATCTTCTGTTGATCAGCCAGACGGGCATGATTCAACCGAAGGTTAACGGCAAGACGGATCTGATCCTCTCATTGGGGGCGTCAAGTGTGACAATCCCTGTGACTGTTGAAAAACAGGGCTCTTCGGCTGACGTGGACTATATTCGTGATGTGACGCCTGTACTTTCGAGGTTGGGTTGTAATCAGGGCACCTGTCATGGATCAGCTCAGGGCAAAAATGGTTTTAAACTGAGCCTTCGAGGATACGACGCGATTTATGATGTTCGGGCTCTTACAGATGATTTGGCAGGACGTCGGACAAACCCTGTAGCCCCTGACCAAAGCTTAATGATGCAGAAGGCTTCCGGCCAGGTACCACACGTTGGTGGGGTGCTTACAGTAGCAGGAGAGGCTTATTATGAAATTCTCAGGCAGTGGATTGCTGATGGTGCAAAACTCGACCTGAACCGTCCGAAAGTAACGAAAATCGAAATTTTTCCGCAGAATCCGATTATTCAACGGGAAGGCCAGAAACAACAATTTCGCATCATGGCGACTTATGCCGATGGCAAAGTTCGTGATGTAACACAGGAAGCGTTTTTGGAATCAGCCAACACGGAAGTCGCAACCGCTTCTTCCAGAGGAGCCCTTGTCTCTGCTTTACGTCGTGGTGAGGCAGCTATGCTCGCCCGATACGAAGGTGCTTATACGGCGACTACCCTGACGGTGATGGGTGACCGTACAGGATTCGTCTGGAAAGAACCAGAGAGTTGGTCAGTGATCGACAAACTGGTTGCTGGCAAATGGCAACGGATGAAGATAGTGCCATCAGGCTTAGCAGACGACGCTACTTTTCTTCGACGCGTCCATATTGACCTGACTGGTTTACCGCCAACAGCCGAAGAAGTGACGGCGTTTCTCACTTCAACCAAACCGACCAGACAAAAACGTGCCGAACTGATTGACAAGCTGGTTGGAAGTAAGGCTTTCGTAGAATATTGGACGAATAAGTGGGCGGATTTACTGCAAGTTAACCGCAAATTCCTTGCTCCAGAAGGGGCCGTTGCATTTCGTGGCTGGATTCGTGACCAGATTCAACGAAATGTTCCTTATGATCAGTTCGTGCGCTCAATTCTGACTGCATCAGGTAGTACCAAAGATAATCCGGCGGCGAATTATTACAAGATTCTTCGCGATCCTGCCCCGACGATGGAAAATACAACCCATCTCTTTCTATCAGTTAGGTTTAACTGTAACAAGTGCCACGACCATCCGTTTGAAAAATGGACACAGGATCAGTATTACCAGACAGCTGCTTTTTTCGCGCAGCTTGGTCTTGATAATGACCCAGCCAGTCAAGGGCGAACGATTGGCGGTTCAGCCGTGGAAGGCGCAAAGCCACTCTATGAAGTTGTGAAAGATCGATCGAATGGTGAAGTGACACACGAGCGAACTGGGCAAATTACGCCACCGAAGTTTCCGTTTGAAGTGAAAAAAGTTTCCATAACCAAGTCGGCTAGCCCAGCCAGAGAGGTTACTGTCACGAAGACGGAAAAACCAGCAGCCCTCTCGCGTCGGACAGAACTTTCTGACTGGCTGACAAGTCGTGAAAATCCCTATTTTGCAAAGAGTTATGTGAACCGAATATGGGGCTATCTCTTTGGTATGGGATTGATGGAACCGATCGACGATTTGAGGGCGGGTAATCCACCATCAAATCCCGAGCTTCTGAACTATCTGACAGAGGAGTTCATACGATCGGATTTCAACGTTCAGCACATGGTGCGCTTAATTGCCAACTCTCGCACGTATCAGCTGAGTTATGAGTCGAATAAGTGGAATGAAGACGATCGCATAAACTATTCACATTCTTTGCCAAGGCGTCTGCCGGCCGAAGTTCTGTATGACTCGATTATCAGCGTTACAGGATCATCCTCGAGGTTTCCTGGAGTTGCTGCCGGCACACGTGCAGCAGAGCTGCCGGATAACGGTGTTGAATTGCCTTCAGGCTTCCTGAATACTTTCGGAAGGCCGGTTCGTGAATCGGCGTGTGAATGTGAACGGACAAGCGGCATGCAACTTGGGCCAGTCATGGCTCTGGTTTCTGGGCCGACGGTGGCCGAAGCAATCGGCGATCCGAATAACGCGTTGGTCAAGCTAACTAACGAAGTCAAGGATGATCGTCAGTTAATTGATATGATTGTGACAAGAGTTCTGAACCGACCTGCGAAACCATCAGAAATTGATGCTGCGATTAAGTTGCTGGCCGAGATTGAGACAGATCACAAGACGCTCGAAACAGTTCTTGCCAAGGCGGAAGCGGCTTGGAAGCCAATTCGTGATGCGAAAGAGAAGCAGCGTAATGAAACGATTGCCGCAGTGGAAAAAGCTGTTGCGGCGAGAGCGGCAGCTTATGAACCGCTTCGCAAAAAAGCTGAAGAGGAGCGTACCAAAAAACTGGCTGATGCGACATCGGCTCTGGCTGCATATGATAAGCAATTGCCACAAAAAATTAATCAATGGCAGCGTAAGCAGGCTGACGTCGAATGGTTGACGTTGAGGCTTGAGGATTTTGATCGTACTCCTGGTGCCCAGTTTGTACCGCAGGAGGATCGCTCGGTTTTCGTTCAGGGCAAGCCCGATTCTGGAGATTATAAATTTAAGGTTCAGACGAATCTGCAGAATATCACTGCGATCAGACTTGAGGCACTTTCTGATTCACGTCTTCCATCGCGTGGTCCAGGACTTTCTGACAATGGCAATTTCGTACTTAATGAGCTTCAGGTCACAGCGGTTTCAAAGGCCGACCCGAAGATGAAAAAAGAGTTGGCATTTACGAAGCCGATGCACGACTATGCTCAGCAGACCTTCTCGACAGCGGCCTTGTTTGACAAAAATCTTGACCGGGGCAATGGCTGGGCCGTACATCCGGCCACAGGAGTAACTCATTGGGCCACATTCGAAACATCTGAACCAGTTGGCTTTAATGGTGGAACTGAGTTACAGATAACGATGGTTCAGCGATTTGGCCAACGACATAATCTTGGGCGATTTCGTATCAGTGTGGCAGTGGCGAAGAAAGAAGTTGGTGTAAGCCTGCCTGAAGAGTTCAGGGTGACGCTTGATACACCGCAACGACTTCGTACCAAGCCACAGAACGATGCGCTCGCCCGGTATTTCCGAACCATAGACTCGGATGGTCAGAAGTTGCAGGCGGCTTTGGCAGAAGCACAAAAGCCGGTTCCGCCGGATGCCGAGCTTGAGTCACTTCGTAAAAAGCTGGACGTGGCCAAAATTCCAATAATGGATGATCCAAAGTTGGTCCAGCTTCGAGAAGATGTCAAACAATCAGCAACCCAAAGGGCCAACAAGAGGCTAACTGTGGCTCAGGACCTGACATGGGCCTTGATCAACAGCCCGGCATTCCTCTTTAATCACTGATTTGTCAAGTTGGCTGTAAGACTTGACCGATTCAATCTTTAACGCTACTGTAGCTTGATCACCAATTACCTTCAGCGGAAACTCAGACTAACCAGGAGCTCGTATCATGCTTTTTCTTCCGGGCAGACTTGGCAAGGATCTATGTGACACGGAACTGGGGCTAACCCGTCGCGATATTGTGCGGGTAGGAGCCAGTGGATTGTTTGGCCTGCACTTGGGCAACATGTTTCAGCTTCAGGCTTATTCCGCTGACAATTCCGGAAAAGCAAGCAGTAAACCATCGGATGCTATCCATGGCGGTGGTGCCCCAGGATGGGGCAAGGCCAAGTCAGTTGTGCTTGTTTACTTACAGGGCGGACCATCCCACTTGGATCTATGGGATCCGAAGGAGGGTGTTCCTGATAATGTCCGGTCGATTTTCAAGCCAATCGATACGAAACTGCCAGGTGTAAAGTTTACAGAGATTTTGCCGCATTTGGCGAAAATCAACGACAAATTCACGATGATCCGGTCTATGTCATACACGCCCAATGGGCTGTTTAATCATACGGCCGCCATCTATCAGATGATGACAGGCTATACAACCGACAAAGTCAGTCCGTCCGGTCAGCTTGAACCGCCTACACCTAAAGACTTTCCGAACTTTGGCAGTCAGATCATCAGACTCAAGCCGCCCACGGAGCCGATGCTTCCTTTCGTAATGCTTCCGCGACCACTGCAGGAGTCAAATGTCGTTGGTAAGGGTGGTACTGCCGGATTCCTGGGTCGTGCCCATGATCCCTACACGCTTTATCCTGACGGCGACGATATGGATATGGAAAAAATGTCGCGGATCAAGGTGGATGACCTCAAGTTGCCAGGTGATGTTTTTGCGGCACGACTTGAGCGACGAGCTCGGCTTCGCGATGCGATCGACTCTGGTATGCCGACGATTGAAAAAGCTGTTGAGGAATATAATCTTAACTCCTATTACGATAAGGCGTTGAACCTGGTCATTTCAGGCAAGGCCAGAGAAGCTTTCAATCTATCAGCAGAGCCTGACGAAGTGCGCGACCGATATGGCCGTAACACATTTGGTCAGTCCGCGCTCCTGGCACGACGACTCATTGAAGCGGGGACTCGGGTTGTTGAGGTTGTCTGGCCGAAAGTTGCGAATTCCGACAATCATTCGTGGGATCATCACGTTGGTCTTTCGGAACGCATGAAGAATCGTTCCGGGCCGATGCTTGATCAAGGGTTGTCCGCCCTGATCGAAGATATGGACAAGCGAGGCATGCTTGAAGATACGCTTGTTATCGCTGTGGGTGAATTCGGTCGCAGCCCACAGAAGGGTGTGAGCACTTCGGGTAACGGTAATTCCGCTGATGGCCGAGATCACTGGCCATATTGCTACACGGCTGTGGTTGCTGGTGCCGGTACCAAGCGTGGATATGTTCACGGCAAGAGCGATAAATCCGCTTCTGCGCCATTGGAAGACCCAGTGCATCCAGGCCAGCTCTTAGCAACGATCTATCATGCTTTCGGTATCGACCCTCATTCGATTGTTTATAACCACCTAAACCAACCGCGTGAATTGGTTC
>JBILGL010000206.1:0-7282 GCA_044351075.1 Isosphaeraceae bacterium
AACCCTCCCGACGCCCAAAAAGTGCCATCGGCCAAAGGGCAGATGAAGCCACTTTCTGACGCCCTGACCGATCCTGAAGCTCAACCCTGATCGGGTGAAATGCCTCGATCGCCAATGCCAACCACGCCCCGCCCGGCAAGTCGTCATCCAGTATCATCAGCTGAGATTCCCGCTTCAGCACAATATTCTTGATGTGCCGAGGCTCAGCCTTCGCCAGGTTAAATTCAAAAAGAACGCTCCGGGCCGATTCCTTCAGGCCATTTCGCATCATGGCCGCCTGCACCTCGGGCTGGCTTTCAAGCACGCCAGAGAATTCACTGCCGCCGTAAAGCCCCCAGTAAAAAGGCGTTAGCGGAAATCTGCCGCCGCCGTAGATCACATCGGCACCTTTCTCTCGAAGGTATTTGATGCCTGCTTGAATCAGCGCGTCGTCCATGGCCGCATTACCGGCTGAACAAACAATGGCAATGGTGCCCAGAGAGTGGTCGAGCTGGCGGCAGAATCGATCAGGATCCGCTGGACCAAATCCACAGTGTGTAAAACCGGCGATCCGGCCTGAGTCGTCGTCAACGGCTACGAGCAGACCGGCAGCATCAAAATAGGGCTTGGAGAGGACAAAAATTTCAAATTCATTGTTGCTGATCGGCTGGGCAATATTCGGCCCGGTCATCAGTCGGTTCCAGGCAGAAACAATGCCGGCAACGTCATTGTTTCGAAAGGGCCTGATCGTAAACACATTCAATCTCGGCGTACCAGGTCAGTCGCGTTCTGGGGGATCGGGCAGGCGTTACGCTCTTCAGGTTATTTTTGCGTAAGCTTCTCTATTCAGGGCACTTCCACAAAGATTGAATCGCCTTCGACCTTCACCGGATAAACTTCCTGCTTCACACGACTGCCCAACGGCGTTTTTCCAGTCGCCACGTCAAATTGCCAGCCGTGCCAGGGGCATGTCACGCAGGTGCCTTCGAGCGGCCCTTCGGCCAAAGGGCCACCTTGGTGCGGGCAAATGCCGTCGATCGCGTGGTAATCACTACCGACCTGAAAAACGGCGATCACACGCCCCTGATGCTCAATTTCACGGGCTTTGCCGGGGCTTAGTTCTGCTACACCTGCAATCCGAATCCACTGTGACATTCGATCAATTCCCCCGGTCGCGACAATCTCATTGCTGCCTGAGCCTGATAATAAAAGTATATCCATTCGGCCATTTTTTCCCAAGATGAACTCTTCCGTTCCGAGAAAAACAGTCGTTACGTCCATCAAAATGAACGTCGTTGACAGGAGGCCGCCTTATTTCCCCGCTTTCACCCATTCTTTATTGATCGTCACGTGCTTGATTCCCTTCAGTGTCCGGTTGGCTGCCCTGGCCTCAGCCCCGGCATCCTCAGGCGCAATAAAAGTGCTGTAAACAATATGAATTTCGCCGCCTGAGCCTTGAATCACCGCCGGGTAGTGATACCGACCTGCCTTGTGATCTTCCAGCTTTCGCCGATATTTCCACGTCCGGCCTTCATCTTCAGAGATCGCAACGCTCAGGCTCGCCCGGCTCTCCCTGTCGTCATTAAAGACCAGCAGCCAGTCGCCATTATTCAGCCTGACGCCATCAATCCCCGAGCCCGGGTTAGGCAATTCACTTGCCCCGACCGGCCCCCAGCTTATGCCTTTATCTTTTGATTCCGCCACGCGAATGGCGTTCAAAGGGCCGTTTTCTCGCATATAGGCCACCAGCGAGCCATCTTTCCGCTGAAGGACTGTCGGCTGAATGTTACCAAAGCCAATCAGCGGCTTGCTGGCAAACCAGCTCTTGCCGCCATCGTCGCTCACGGCCATGATCGAAATGGCATAAGTGTCTGTATATAAAGGTAATAGAATGCGTCCGTCGGGCAAAATTGTCGGTTTGCAGCGATTGGCCCAGCCAAGGCGCTGATAAAGCGGGTCCGTGAGTTTATCACGCTGCTGTTCTGGCGTGTTTTTGGCCCCTCGGGGTGGGCGAATTGTCCGGTTGCCGAGCAGTTTTAGAGCCTCTGCGCCGAAATCTTCGGGCTTGAGCAGTATCACACCCTCCCGGCTCCATCGCGGCGGCCCCTCACCAGAAAAATCGTTTGAAACGCGGTAGTTCATCAGGGCCGACTCCCACGAGCCGCCAATGATTGTGGGCCAGAAGAGCCAGAGCTGCCCCTGGCGGTCAACCATCATACAGGTATTACAATCAGGCAGGCCCGGCCTGTCTGCCAGTACAAAGGGCCTGGACCACGAATTTTCGCCTTTTTTCCTGCGAGCACCAAAAACGGCCGAATCGCTGCCGCCTTCAATACCGACCACCGCATCGCCATACCACGACGCCAAAAGGTCGCCGCCCGGCAGTTCCACAATCCCGGGTGCGTGCGTCTGCGGCTCGACCGGCGGAAAAATCTGCTCCGCTTCAAATCGGGCCGTCTGGCTGAGAATCAGACTCGATAAAATCAGGATGGCGCTAGAAATCATGATGCGTTGGGCAATTCGACCAAAGATGATGCGGTGGATTTTTGTACAGAATAACAGCAGAGTTTGAGAAAATCAATGATTCGTTGTTAAGGTCTGAAAAACAGTTTGAAGTGGCAGAATCAAAGGCTAACGAAAGCGTTTTATCAATGCTGGAAGAGAATAAATTTATTGCAGATATTCATAAAAAAACGATCCAGAGCAGGCTCTGGATCGTTGGAAAATTGGTTGTCCTGACGAGGCCAGGCTTATTCAGCCGGTTGGTCGCCGCCCAGTGAGAAGAGTGGGCCACGGCCGCCCAGGCCACCCTTGAGGGCGGATGTATCCTGTTTGGCCTGACCTGACGAAGATGTCTGGTCAGACTGGCCTTCCTTGCCTTCTTCTTCTTCACCTTCCCAGCCAGCCTTCTTGCGGGAAAGGCCAATCTTGCGGTCGTTGCGATCGACACGCAGCACGCGCACTTCGATCTCATCGCCCACTTTGACAATGTCCTCAGGGCTATCCACCTTATGGTCGGCCAGTTCGCTGATGTGCAGCAGACCTTCCAGACCCGGCTCAAGCTCGACAAAGACGCCGAAGTTCGTAAGCTTCGTGACCTTGCCCTTCACGGTGTCGCCCGGCTCGTAGCGGTTCGGAATGTCGGTTTCCCATGGGTCCTGACGCAACTGCTTCAGGCCAAGGGCGATACGCTTGCGATCCTGATCGACTGAAAGCACCTGGCAACTGACCTTCTGGCCCTTTTCCAGCAGCTCGTTCGGATGCCCGATCTTGCGTGTCCACGACATGTCCGAGATGTGCAGCAGACCGTCGATACCTTCTTCGATTTCGATGAAAGCACCGTAGTTGGTAAGGTTCCGCACCACACCCTCGACCATCGTGCCGGTCGGGTATTTAACGGCGACCTGCTCCCACGGGTTGAGCTGAGTCTGCTTGATACCGAGCGAAATTTCCTGCTTGTCCCGGTTAATGCCAAGCACCACGACCGTGATCTTGTCGCCAGGGCTTACCAGCTCGCTCGGGTGATTGATTCGCTTGGTCCACGACATCTCAGAGATGTGCACCAGGCCCTCAATGCCCTCTTCCAGCTTCACGAAGGCACCATACGACATCACATTGACGACTTCGCCCGTGACCTTGGCACCGATCGGATACTTCTCGGCAACACCTTCCCATGGGCTGGCTGATTTCTGCTTCAGGCCAAGGGCGATCTTCTCGCGGTCGCGGTCGATCGAAAGCACCATCACTTCAATCTGGTCGTCAATCCGGACCATGTCGCTCGGGTGATTGATGCGGCCCCACGACATATCGGTGATATGCAGCAGACCGTCGATTCCACCAAGATCAACGAACGCGCCGAAGTCGGCGATATTCTTGACCGTACCCATGCGCAGCTGATTGATCGAGATCTCGTCGAGCAGCCGTTTCTTCTGCTCTTCGCGGGTGTTCTCAATCAACTTTCTGCGGCTGACAACAATATTCCGGCGCGATTCGTCGATCTTCAGAATCACGCACTTGACCGACTGACCAACGAATTCCTGAATGTCCGATGGACGCCTGATATCAACCTGGCTCGCCGGCAGAAAGACATTCACGCCGATATCAACCAGCAGGCCGCCCTTGATCTTGCGGCTGACCAAACCTTCAACGACATCGCCTTCATGATGCTTGGCGATCACATTCTCCCAGGCACGCATGCGGAATGCTTTGCGGCGCGACAGGTGGACTTCGCTTGACTCGTCCTCCATATCTTCCAGGAGAACTTCCACTTCGTCGCCCGGCTGCGGTGGGGATTCTTCTTCCCACTCGTTGAGCGGAACCAGACCTTCGGCCTTGAAGCCAATATCCACAATCACCCGATCACCATCGACACTGATCACCCGACCTGTGACAATTGTGCCAATATCAAAACTCGGGCTGCCGATCTGAAGCGTATCCATGCTCGGCGAGTCAATGCCCATCAGGGCTTCCAGCTCGTCTTCAGAAACATCGTAATCGTTGATAAGGTTGCGATCGACCATCGACTTGACCATGCCGGCCAGGAATCATGAAGAACTCGACCCGAACGGCAATTGCCGCCCGGCCTAGCCCTCACAACCACCACCGGTTCCTGTTTGTGCCTTGAAAGGATGGAACCTAACGCCAGAAGAACGCATTCCGCTCGCGATAGTGACAGAGTGTTGTGTAATATAACGTATCATCAGGCGCGGAACAATCCCGAACCGTGAAATTGAAATGAATTGCGCCGCTGCCCGGAAAAAGGATGCAAAAAAGCCATGGCCGATAACCATTCCTTCGATATCGTCAGCGAAATTAACGACGTTGAAATGCACAATGCCGTCACGCAGGCCCAGCACGAAATCGCCGTGCGATACGACTTTAAGGGCACCCGCGCCGCCATCGACTGGGACAAGAAAAACCACACCCTCACCCTGCTGGCCGACCACAAGGGCCAGCTTGAAACGGTGATTCAGGTGATCAAGGAAAAAATGGCCAAGCGCGGCGTCGCCGTCAATGCCATCAAGCGTGGCAAGCTCGAAGAAGCTTCTCACGATACCGTGCGCGAAGTCATCACCATGCATCGAGGCATCGGCTCGGATGACGCCCGTGCCATGGTCAAAACCATCAAAAATCTCGGCATCAAAGTGCAGGCACAGATCATGGACGAAAAAGTCAGAGTTACTGGCAAAAAAATCGACGACCTCCAGGCCGTCATCGCCCATTTCAAAGCCAATAACCCCGGCTTCCCCCTCCAGTTTCTGAATATGCAGTAATCTCAACTCAAATCAGAAAGAAAACCGGCGTTGACACGACATGTGGGAATTTTCCTGTAATCCCCATAATTATTGACAAGGCTAACCCGAAGCAATAGCAAGGGATAAGAATAATTCCCTGGCTTTCGCTTGGGGTTACTCTACTGCCCTATCCGGTTTTCTGAATGAAGATATTTTAATAATAAAGCGAACAAGGCTAACCCGAAGCGCTAGCTTTGAAGTTAAGTTTTTGTATCGTCGATCTGCCGAAATCCCAGGATTCGATAGGATTTTTAAATGGCCGGAGGCCATAACTATTCATAGACAGCTCCTCTGGAGCCTAATAATACAATGCCTATTCTTTCTCTTATCAATGGCCGGAGGCCATAACTATTCATAGCCAGCTCCACTGGAGCCCAATAATACAATGCCTTTTCTTTTCATATCGATGGCCGGAGGCCATATCTATTCATAGCCAGCTCCTGTGGAGCCTAATAATACAATGCCTATTCTTATCGATGGCCGGAGGCCATATCTTTTCATAGACGGCTCCACTGGAGCCGCAAAGAAAACAGATTCATCTAAATGCGCAACTTCAAAGAGCGCTAGCGAGGGATAAGAAATAAGACACATTGCTCAGAATAATTCCTTGCTTTCGCTTCAGGTTAGCCTGCGGTCGTGAAAGTGCGGCCGAAAACCAGCGAAGCGAAAGTCATATCCGGTTTTCTGAATGAACAAAGTTTAAAAAATCATCAGTCAATGGCAACCAGATGCATATTCATATAGAGCTTCCTTGATACAAAAATGTAACAAATCGTTGGTGAATGACCAGTTTACCATGACTTATGCCAGAAATAAGAGACGTAACACTTTGTCAGGATTCAGCATACAACAAGACCGTTTCTTGGCCATGCTTATAACTCCTGACGCTTTGAATTGATCGTGAAATTGACTCGATTCATGACTAGGCAATTGAGCCCGGCATTGATTTTGTGTAATTTGACGATGCAAGACGACCGGCTGGAGGAAGTTTCCATTCATCGCGGCAACGGATGCCCATACCCTGCTCAAGCGATCGGTTATTGCCGACATAAGTCCTTGTCAAAAATAGAATTACGCCTGATTGGCATCCGGAGATTGGCATCGTGAGTGATCTTCCCCCATCAACCAGCAGCCCACAAGTTTCGGCGCTGGCGCAATTGCACCAGAAATTTCTGCCTTTCAAGCTTGCCTTCCTTTGCAGCATGAGCATCATGATTCTTGAGCTTGAAGCCAGCCGCCTTGTGGCCCGGCATGTCGGCTCGAGCCTTGCCGTCTGGACGAGTGTCATCGGCATTATGCTCATGGGTATTTGCCTTGGCAATGCGCTGGGCGGCCGCCTGGCGGATAAAGCCCCGCCCCGCCGGCTGATCGGCCCGATGCTCGCCCTTGGCTCGGCCATGACGATCATCTCGCTCTTGATCAACGACCTCGCCGGCCCTTCCGTCGGTGCCATTGAAGCCCTCCCGTTCAATTTTCGTGCCGTCCTGCTGATCTCTCTCGATTTCCTCATCCCGACAACAATTCTGGGCATGATCAGCCCGATCGTCGCCAAGATCGCCGTTGAAAACGCTGGCCAGAAAGGCTCAGCCATCGGCCTGATCTATTTCCTTGGAGCGGTCGGCTCGATCGTCGGCACCTTCATCGCCGGCTACTACCTCATTTTCGTCGCACCCACATCCACCATCGTCGCCCTTGTCGCCGGTATGCTCGCCCTGCTCTGCCTGGTCGTCTCCTTCAGCGACAAAAATGCGTTGGCCAAGCTCTCTCTGTTCACCATCATCCTGATTGGTCTCGGCTCGACTGCTTCGATCATCCGCCTGCTAGGCCCTGAACGAGCCATGCCCGCCCTGCTCACCATCTTCAAGCCCATCGGCAGCGAAGTGGTAAAAATTGGCGGCGTTGGCATCTCGGTGCCCATGCTTGGCGGCTATATCACCTGCCTGTTGCTTGGCCTCATTGGCTTTGCCCAGCTCAAGGCACTTCTGGCCGCTTCCAAAGCCGAAAAAGTC
>JBILGL010000207.1:0-7258 GCA_044351075.1 Isosphaeraceae bacterium
GGTGGGCCCGCTGGCTCTCCGGTTTTTTTCTGTTTTGATCTGAATTTCATCCACGGCATCTCTCTATGTTTGTCGATCGAGTTAACATCTTCGTCAAGGGCGGCGACGGCGGCAACGGCATGAAATCCTTCCGGCGCGAGAAATACGCACCCAAGGGTGGCCCCAATGGCGGCGATGGTGGCCGTGGTGGCGATGTCGTTCTGCTTGCCGACACCGGCTATAACAACCTAGCTCATCTCTCCTATCAGCGGCACTGGAAGGCTCCTCGTGGCGAACATGGCTCCGGGGCTGATTGTCATGGTCGTTCGGCTGAAGATATGGTGATAAAGGTACCTGTCGGTACTATCGTGCGTGATCGCGAACGCGGGCACGTTCTCAAAGACCTGAATGCGCCTGGTGAGTCTGTCGTCATTGCTCGCGGCGGCCGTGGCGGCTACGGCAACGCTCATTTCAAATCAAGCACTAACCGGGCACCACGTCAATTTGAAAAAGGCGAGCCGGGCGAAGAACGCTGGATCGTGCTTGAAATGAAGGTCATTGCCGATGTTGGCCTGTTAGGCCTACCCAATGCCGGCAAGTCAACGCTGCTATCCCGCATCTCGCACGCTCACCCTGAAATTGCCGATTATCCGTTCACCACTAAATACCCAAATCTCGGCACTGTGCATGCCGGCCGGGAAGATGCCTTCGTCGTTGCTGATATTCCTGGTCTGATTGAAGGGGCTCACAGCGGCCACGGCCTTGGACACGAATTCCTCCGCCATGTCGAACGCACACGTCTGCTTGTGCATCTGGTGGCCAGCGTGCCCGACGACGGCTCAGACCCCTATACAAACTACAGTACTATCCGCGAAGAACTCCGGCTTTACAGCGAAAAACTCGCCCAAAGGCCGGAAATCGTTGTGCTCACCAAAATGGATCTTACCGGCTCGGAAGAAGCTAAAACCCTCTTCGAATCGAGCTTCGGCCAACCAGTGCTGGCCATCTCTGCCGTGACCGGCCGAAATGTCAATGTTCTCATGAACGAACTCTCACGAAAGCTTGAAGAACTTGGCCCTGCACAGGCCTTTTTGGATGAGCCTGCTTCGCCTGTGGTCATCCCCACGACTGATCTGACGGAACAGCAATTGAAACCTGCTGAAGCTACATTAGTGATTACCAAAAAAGAAGTTGTGGCGGATGATAGCGACGCATGACAGGCAAGGCTGAAATTCCAACCGGCTGGCTTCTGGGCGATATCGGTAATAGTCGAGTCAAGCTCGTCTGGATGGCGAATGGACGTGAATCAGCCGGGCGACTCTGGAGCGAGCTTGCGACAAGCATAGCGGAATCGTCTTCGGCATCGCCCCAGCCATTTTGTCGCTGGGATGCACGACTGACTCTGCCTACTGGCAGGATTTCCGAGCAGTCAGAGACACTATCGGCGTTTCTTGCAGATAAAAAACTGGGAGGAATCTGGCTTTCGTCCGTACATGGCGAAGCCGCCCAGAAACTCGTAGCGATGATCGATCAGGTGCTTGAATCGCACGATAACGAAGATATTGATGGCTCTCTGATCGCTTCTGCGGCCGATGTGGTCCTGCCAAATCTCCTGCAGAAGCCTGATAAAACGGGTGCCGACCGTGCTCTGGCCGTGCGTGCAGCCATGCGGCTGCATAAAGGGAAGGGCAGGGGGATCGTTGTGCTTTGTGGCACAGCCCTGACTGTGGAATGGATAGACGCTGACGAAGTCTGGGCCGGCGGGGCGATTGCGCCCGGCTTTCATCTGGGGGCCATGGCCCTCAATCAAGGCACTGCCGCTTTGCCGTTTGTAACTCAGATCACCAAAGCACCGCTCCCATTTGGAACACACACACAGACGGCCATCGATGCAGGTCTTTTCTGGGGGCAGGTCGGGACTGCTCGCGAGCTGATCCAGCGTATAACCTGTTCGGGCAAGTACTTACCTGATTTGCTTCAAGTCAGTGGCGGCCCGGTAGTTGATCCGATTAATTCTTCTGGCCTGCACTGGGAAATTTGGTCAGGTGGTGATGCCCACCTGCTTGCTCCACACGCCGCCAGCACACAGGCCCATTTGATTGATGACCTTGTACTGCTTGGCCTGGCTGATCTCGCACTGGCGGGTGATTGAATTGTATGATATCACAGCTTTATTCAAACACGTTCGTTACATGCCTGACGGCACAGGCCCCAGGCGCCATCGGTGTGATGAGAATCTGGGGTGCTGAGGCTCTCGCAGCCGCTGATGCAATCTTTTTGCCAAGAATCAAGGGCAGATTGCTATCCGCCTCGCCAACCGGCCTTCCGCGACTGGGCACTTTTGCGGGCGATGAAGTTGTTGCCGTTGTATTTCAAGATGGTGCTTCTGTCACGGGGCGTGAAGTTGAGATTCAGTGTCACGGCAGCCCGCTGGTTCTTCGAGCAATCATTGAAAAATTGGCGCAAACAGGCGTTGTTGAAGCCTCAGCCGAGATTTTTCAGAAGGAACATGGCATACTCTGGCTGGAACGGCTCGCAATGCGGCACTTGGGGGAGGCAACCTCGCCAAAGGCAGTTGCATTATTATGGCAACAGCAGCAAGGGGCTTTAAGAAGGCAACTTCATGTAATTATACAGAATCTGAATCTTGAACGGATCGATTTCGCGATTGAATTGATTAATCAGTTAATTGCAACATCTGCTTGGGCCACACGTCTTTCAAGCGGTTTTCGGGTGGCTTTGGCAGGCCCGCCCAATGTCGGTAAATCTTCGCTGGCAAACGCTCTGGCAGGTTATGAGCGGGTTGTCGTCAGCCCCACTCCTGGCACTACGCGAGACATTGTTGCTTTACATCTTACCATCGGTGGCTGGCCGATCATCCTGACAGATACTGCAGGCCTGCGTGAGGAAACTAACGACCCACTGGAAATGGCTGGTATCACCATGGCCCGTCAAGAGCACCAACAGGCAGATCTGGTGTTGCAACTGACCGAAGCGACTGAAATGCAATCCTTACTTTTAACGGATCGATTAAATCTTTTGAATGTTCTTACTAAAACGGATCTTGTTGATCAAATAATCCCACAATTACCATGCAATGTTATGAGTGTCTCAGCCCAAACAGGTGCTGGTCTGGATAAACTGATGATTTCGATGATTCATTTTCTAATACCAATCGAATTTCAAACTGATTTAGAATCTGAAAAGGCAATATTATTTGATTTTGAAATCTTAGATGAAATGAAATTAGTTTTGGGTCAAATTAAAAATAATCATATCAAAAATGCAATTGAAAGATTGCACGAGATCCTGATGAAATAAAAATTATAAATTATTCAGAAAAATCCGATTCATCTGAGAATCTTTAATTCCCGTAAGTAATATCTTTAGCATGGCCTTTCATTATTTCTACTCCTTTAAGGAGGTGGACGAGACGTGATTGGAAAATAGAATTGATTATAGTTACTGTGGAATAGAGACTTAATACGAGCGAGGCCCTGAACGCATCATGACCAGCAGACCACACACCATTGGCGACCTTAAGGCCTCCGGCTATCGTTCCGAGTCGGTGAAAGACGAACTGCGCCGCAACCTGATCACGCGGCTCCGTACAGGCACAGAGCTATTTCCGGGAATCATGGGCTATGATGAAACGGTTCTGCCTCAAATTCAAAATGCCATTCTGTCGCGTCATGATCTGCTCCTGCTTGGCCTGCGGGGTCAGGCTAAAACCCGACTTCTCCGTAGCCTTGTCCACCTTCTGGACGATGCCATTCCGGTAGTCGCCGGCTCTGAAATAAACGACGATCCTTTGGCTCCTGTTTCCCACTTCGCTCGCGAACTGGTGCATTCCAAAGGCGACGAAACGCCAGTGGAATGGGTGGGTCGCGATCGGCGATACACCGAAAAGCTTGCTACGCCGGATGTTACCATCGCTGACCTTATCGGTGAAATTGATATGATCAAGCATGCCGAAGGGCGATATCTCTCAAGCGAGGCGACGCTTCACTTCGGCCTTATTCCCCGGGCGAATCGGGGGATCTTCTGCATGAACGAATTGCCCGACCTCGCCCCGAAGATTCAGGTCGGCATGTTTAATGTGCTGGAGGAACGCGATGTTCAAGTGCGTGGCTTCCCAGTTCGCCTCAATCTCGATTTGTGCATGGTCTTTTCGGCTAATCCCGAAGACTATACGAACCGTGGCCGTATCGTTACCCCACTTAAAGACCGAATCGGTTCGGTTGTACGAACGCATTACCCTCTCACTCGGGAAATGGGAATCGCCATTACTGATCATGAAGCATGGACAAGCCGCGGCGAAGGACTAAGGCTTTTCATACCGAATTACGTTAAGGAAATTAATGAAGAATTTGCACGGGTTGCCCGAACCAGTGGCTCTGTCAATCAGGCCTCCGGCGTCTCTGTGCGTATGTCGATATGTAACCTTGAAAATTGCATTTCCGCTGCCGAACGTCGCAGCATTATCAATGGTGAATCGTGGGTAGTGCCTCGTCCATCGGACCTCGCTGGGATCTCTGCAGGTTCACGTGGCAAAATTGAGTTGACGCTGACAGAAGACGAAAGCCAGGACGACGAAATTCTCTCACGCCTTCTGGCGGATGCAATTAAAACTGTTTTTTCACAATATTTTGATGTGAAGAGTTTTCGTCAGACGATCGAATTTTTCGATAGTGGTCAAACGATTGAAATTTCTGATCGTTCCACCGATCGCGAAATTGCTCAGATCGCCGACAAAATTCCTAACCTGCTTCAGGCAGCCGAGAATTTCGTTCAGCGCCACCTCGACTCACCCTCTGCAGAAGTTAGAAAAGAACTTGTTGCCGGTGTCGTGGAGTTCATTCTCGATGGACTTCACGTCTCTAATAAGCTCAATAAAAAGTCAAAATCCGGCTCAGCCAGTTATCGACGATGACTGTTTCCGCCTGTCATACTAAATGCAATTCAGCTGAAAGACGAGAGAGTCATGTCTATAAATGAATACGCCGCATGGGATGACAGTCAGGATCCGACCGGCTCCAAAGCTGAATCGATTTTCGACAAGCTTGCCGAATATATGATGAGCTCCGGCGATGAAATCTGGCGAAGAATTGATACATCAGATGATAACACCAAGGAAATCCTCGAACTGATCCGCCAGGAAGGGCTCATCGAGAAGGATGGTGAAGGGCGTTATCGTGTTTCAGCCAAAGGCCTTAGGCGCATTGAACAATCGGCACTTACCAGTCTTTTTCAGTCATTCCAGCGTGATGCAATGGGCAAGCACGACACCAGTCAGAAAGGTGCCGGCAGCCTTGTTCTGGAAGATAGTAAGCCTTATGAATATGGAGATAATCTCGCCAATCTGAACCTGCATGAAACGATGCGAAATGCGATCTCCCGCCGAGGTCAGGGTACACCGGTTCGCCTTGAGCAGGATGATTTTGTGGTTTATGAAACGGAATTCCAAACATCTTGTGCGACAGTTGTGCTGATCGACATGTCTGGATCCATGAACCGTTTTGGCAAATATGCCATGACAAAGCAGGTGGCCCTTGGTCTCTCGGCAATGGTCAGGGCCCAATATCCCGGCGATAAGCTGCGTATGGTCGGTTTTTACAGCTATGCCAGCCCATTGACGGAACGGGAGCTGCTCAATTCAGCCCCAAAGCCCGTTTCGCTCTTTGATCCTAAGGTGCACCTGCGTATTTCGCTTGACCAATCACCCAAGAAAGTTCCACAGCATTTTACAAACATCGATGCCGGGCTGAAGCTGGCAAGAAACATGCTGCAACGTGAAACCACGCCCAATAAACAGGTGATATTAATTACAGACGGAGAGCCAACAGCACACATTGAAGGGCGCGACCTGCTGCTGATTTATCCTCCTTCTCAAAAAACGGCAAATGCAACTCTGGCTGAAGCCAAACGTTGTGCAGCTGCTGGAATTCGTGTTTCCAGCTTCGCCCTGATCGAAGATTATTATTATTTCGGGCTGGTGAATTTTGTTGGCGAACTTGCCCGAGTGACGCGTGGCGTTGCCGGCTATTGCACAGCCGAACAGCTAGGGCAGGCTGTCTTTGAAAATTTCACGACCGGTCGTAAGCAGCGGCAGATAAAACGGCTTAGCTGAATTGATATTACTTTAAATGAAAATACCCGACGATTACTCTCGCCGGGTATGACTCAATTCGATTTCATTCGTTGGTTCAATCAACGTTTCATAGCTTCTTCACCCTTGGAGAGCCTCATTCGTAAGAGTGAATTAATGAAGTCGTCGATGCGTCCATCGAGCACAGCTGATGGGTTACCAGACTCATAACCAGTCCGCAGGTCTTTGACCAACTGATATGGCTGTAAAACGTAGTTGCGAATCTGGCTTCCGAATGAGATTTCGCCTTTTTCGTCGTATGCCTTGGCAAAATCGGCTTCACGCTTCATCTCCTCGATACGAATCAGCTTGGCTTTGAGGAGTTGCAGGGCCAGGGCGTCATTCTTATGCTGTGATCGCTCGCTTCGGCTTTCAGCCGCAACTCCAGTAGGCAGGTGTGTATATCGCACGCCTGATTCAGTTTTGTTCTGGTGCTGGCCGCCCGGTCCACCACAGCGGAAAACATCGCGTTTGAGCTCATCATCACGCAGCACGATATCGATTTTGTCGTCGATCTCAGGCAGCACGTCCACTGAAGCAAACGATGTCTGTCGTTTGTCAGCAGAGCCAAACGGGCTGATGCGCACCAACCGATGCACGCCCGACTCGCCCTTCAGGTAGCCATAGGCATTTTCGCCACGAATGGCGAGTGTCACAGTCTGAATTCCGGCAACGTCGCCTGGCTCGCGATCAACAATTTCAATTTTGTAACGGTGGGCTTCGGCCCACATCATATACATACGCTGAATCATTTCGGCCCAGTCGCAGGCTTCAGTGCCGCCGGCACCGGGATGGATCGTCACGAATGCATTACAATGGTCGTTGGGCCCGCTGAGCATGCTCTGAAGCTCGAAAGCTTCGAAAGCTGCCTCACCGGCTTTCACAGCATCTGCCAGTTCGGGCTCAAGCGAGTCGTCGCCGGCTTCGATGATCAGATCCATGAGTGCCTGAAGATCATCAGCCTGGCTGCTCAGGTTTTCAAAAGGTTTCAAAACGCTGTTGAGCGTCTTGATTTCATCGATGGTCACTTTAGCGGCATCCTGGTCATTCCAGAATGTCGATTCGCCCATCCGATCTTCCAGCTCCTTACGGCGTTCGAGTTTATCGCCAAGGTCAAAGAGAGTCGCGGAG
>JBILGL010000209.1:0-7245 GCA_044351075.1 Isosphaeraceae bacterium
ATGACGATTTCATAACAGCAATTGGCTTGGGGTGGCAGATCCGATTGCACCTGAAATTTCAAAGTGGGTGCATAAGCATGATTTGTACTGGCAATCAATCCCTTGTATTTAGAACCTACTTTTGAGCCTGATCGAACTACACCACCGGGAAATGGCATAATCACATTTTTCATTTTCTTTACGGATTCCACTGCATTCTCGGCAGCTAATAATGTATCTGCCTGCGTTTCTCCAAGAATCAGAATATTACCACCACCGACTGATTTTAAAGTACCAAAGTCATCTTCACAGACGAATTCACCGTCCATCACGGGGATACGCCAGAAGCGGCGGTCGCCAATCATTTTAGATATTTGAAAGCCATCACCAAATCGACGCAGTTTACCTGCAATCTTTATCGGTTTTGATTTATCACTTATTCCATTAAAACAAGCAGTGGTCGGGCATGTCATAATACACTGACCAACTCGCTTGACTACAGCTTTTTCGAGTGATTCACGATTAAATGCAAAAAAAAGCAGAGAGAATCCAGGCCTGCCGTCTGGTGTTTCAGTTTCCGCAATTTCAGCTTCAATTCCGGCTTCGGCATCGCATGCAATGACACTCGTTGCATAACCTGTGATTACATTTGCCGCAATCGTCGCCCATTTTCGATTCAATGCAGTGACGATCAAACGTGTCGATATCATCGGGAATGCTTCAGCAAATGTATCATAAATGATACAATTACCAACTTTTAATTCATTTTCTACCTTAGTTTCATTCATTTCCAGCACCATTATTTTTTATTTCTTGCGGATAATATTCTCTTTTTTCAACAGGCTTTAATTTTGATCGCATCTCTTCGCCAATCGAAGCCGATGCCCAGTCGTATGTGGCATTTTCCAGCCACCATCGTCTGATCGGCTCCAGTTCCAACGAATCTGGTTCCGGCTGGTTCGCACGATGTGTGTGGCCTGAAACATGTTCTCGAATTTCAGTGTCATCAACGATTACAACACCTGATTTAATTACCCAACGAGGCATTGAAAACATCTGTCGATAATCAGATGATGGTTGATAAATAGTAATATCAGCATCGGCTCCGACACCGAGATGCCCTTTATTTTTCAGGCCCAGCATTTTCGCAGGAGCGGCACGCGTGATAATTGCAATTTCACTGAGGCTCATGCTGCGACTGATATCACGCAGCCCTGTGCGTTCTCGCACGGCTTCAGGCAGTCGTGAAATTGCTTCGGCTCGATAGTTGGAATCAGCCAGCAGTGCTATCAATTCTGGATATGCAGTGAAAGCTGCACCGTTTGGATGATCGGTGCTTAATGCAATTTGCCATGGATTATCGACCCGCAAAAACCATTCAAGCCCTGTTGCCCACTGTACAGCATGAACCAGATTTTTATCCTTATACTCAATCGGCATCACTCCACAGCCAGTCTCAAGCTCGACATGCTCAGCAAGCAGTTTGCTTCGTGTCAGCCCACCCAGATACTGAGCAGTGGCTCCATCAGCTGTCATAATCGTGGTGGAGCCAAAAAGAACCTGCCCGACATCTGCTGACACTTCAGGGTGATTGTTTATATGTTCAACTAATGATTCGACAGATGAAGAGAGAGATGAGGGATCGTTAGGATCTCCACCGTAGCTATGAAACTGAACGTGTGCCAGATGAACAGGTAAACCCGCAATGGCATGAAGTGTGGCAAGTGTCGTAGCGGTATTACCCGGCAGCCCAAGATTGAGGTTGTGCAGATGAACGGCATGAGGCAACCCAAGCTGTCTGGCTGCATGACAGAGTGCTTCGAGAATAAGTCGGGGCGAAACGCTGAATTCTGGCACAAGATCATCGATATCAGTGATTCGAGCGCGACCCTGCTTCCAGGCTTCAATTCCCCCAGGATTAACAACCTTGATACCCAGACTGCCTGTTCGCCAGACTAGCCATCGAACAAACGATTCGACCGCCGACTGACCATCACCCCGGGCCAGAATTTCAAGCAGATAGCGATGATTACCGGCCAGCGTTAGCATACTACGGTCAATCAAGGGTGTTTCGGCCAGTTCCGAATGAGCAAGAAAAGCTCCGGAAGGGGCAATAGCGGCGTCATTGACAGTTGTATAGCCCATCCCGGCATAAAGCTGACCAGTCAGTGATGATGTCGGGCAACTGCCAAGTGTCCCGCCCTGATGTTGATTTTTAGCTGCACGGGAATTTCCTGATTCAATTCGGCGTTCCTCTGGACGTAAAAGACGGGAGGCGTCAACCTTCGCTCCGCTGACGTGGCAATGAATATCCACACCGCCCGGCATAACCACATAGCCGCGGGCATCGATTATTCGATCTGGTCGAATTTCGGGAGAGTCAGGTGCGGAGACGACTTTGCCATCGCGAAGCCATAGATCCATTGGCTCCTGATCGATGCCATGCTGAGGGTCAATGACACGGCCGCCCCAGATTTTCATATAGCCGCTCATGAATCAGTTCTCCGCGAATCTGATTCAGCGTTTAGCCGATTAATCATTGCATTTAAAATTTGACTAGTATGAGGACGGCCTGATTTTGATAATGGCTGCACTTGAATTGCAATCCCATCAGGGCGAACGATTGTTCCCCCAGTGTCCCAGCCAATTTTTGAAACAGGAATTTGAATGTTCTGATCAGTGCGATTTAATTTTTCTGAAACCGAATTAAAATGAATACACATGGCCGAATTAAATTCAGGTATTGTCTCTCCAAATGCTAAAACCAGGCGAAAATCATCAGGGCTTATCTCATTGGGCCGAAAGACAGGGCCTTCTGGAGAAAAACGGACGGGCTTGGGAAGCCCGGCGTGCCATGAGAGTGTTACATTAAGACCAGTAGAATTAATTGTATTTGAAAGATTTGCGACGACTACCCGACGTTTCATTTCATTTGACTCAATCACCAGCCGATTGAAACCATGGGCCAATGCAGATCGATCTTGAACACCTGCCGGATCGTTTGACCGAACGAGGGTCAACCAATGACTGTTATGAAATAAGTGGATCAGCCGCCGGAGTCTGCCTTCAGCATGGTTATTTTCATTTCGCTTGAGCGATAATCTCAGTTCCGTTAGAAATGTTGTGGCATGAGAAGGTTCAAGGCGAACGATCTGTTCTTCAATCCATCCAGATTCGTCGATCGAAGTCTCCGGTGACAATATCGCAAGCCGATGTGCCTGATGTGATCTGGGACCAAAGCGTTCGAGCCAGCGGGGATGAGTCTGCCAGAGCGGAGCAAACCAGAGCAGGATACCGTCTGATCTCAAACGAACTTCAGACCATGATGCATGCCACCCACCGAGCTGAGAAAAGGCCAGTTCCCAAGGGTCTGCTGACGTTTCACCATCAGCATCAAGCACCCAGGCGTGGATTCTTGCCGCCAGCTTGACTGCCAACTGTTGAGATTCCAGTGATAAATACTCAAGCCCCGTCATTGCAATTGGGTAGTTAAATTTTAATGCATTTTTAATTTCATGATCAATTATTTCTAAAGCCTGAGATTCCAGATTAAGTTCTGTCAGAATCGGATGATACTGATGCAGGAGTTTACATTTCTGAACTTGCAGCCATCCATTTTCTTCTGACCATTCAAGGTCATGACAGAGACATGAGCAGGCGACGCAAACCGCAGAATTTGCCTTGTTTCTATCAGGAGTTAAGATCTGGGGCTCCGGTTTCATGGATGTCGGATATACTCAGGTGATTCATTGAAAATTAAAGTTTAAGCCTTGGAGGCTCTTCATCGTGTTGATGAGCGGATTCAATTTTGAGTTCATTTTTGGCCATACGAAATGGCTGAAGTGCTTCGCACATCACCCTGGCATCAGGGTATCGCTCAGCCGGATTTCGGGCAAGTGCTTTATGAATCACGCTGGCAAGATCATCAGGAATACTGGAGAGCCGGCTTTTGATGGGTACGGGCTCATCTTGCAAAATCATCAGCAACTGGCGAGCAAGATTCGCTGGAAAATCATAGATCTTTTGTCCGGTGATCATATGATAAAGTGTTGCTGCCATGGCATATTGATCAGCAAGATAATCAGCAGCCCGAAAATTGGTAACCTGTTCTGGTGAAATATAACCAGATGTACCAGCAATTTCACCAGTGAAAGAGAGACCACTCATTGGAGAATTCTGATAGATCCGCGCCAGCCCAAAATCAGCAACTTTGACAACAATGTTATTATCACGTCTGGAAACCATTAGATTTCTTGGCTTGATATCCCGATGAATAAAACCGTTGTCATGGGCATAGGCAAGGGCATCAAGGGCCTGACAGGCAATTTCCGTTGCAACTGGTATCGGTAGCTTTCCTCCAGCCCTTTTACGAAGACTTGAAGCATTTGTTCCGGCGACATATTCCATAGCCAGGTAGAGCTTACCATGAGCATGGCCAAATTCACGGAATTCGACAATATTTGGATGCTTGAGCCGTCGAAGAATGCCGACTTCCCGCAAAAATCGTGCGACGATTGTTTCTGAACTTGCAACGGCAGGTGTAATGGTTTTCACTGCATCAACTCGGCCTGAAATATGGCGGGCCTTATAAACAATGCCCATACCACCACGACCAAGCTCGTCGATTATTTCATAATCTCCTATATGTGCTGGCTTTCCCGCTTCTTCCCTTTGAGATCCAAGATCCGAAAGTGGCAGTTTCAATTCATCGTCATCGATTTCATTTCTGGAATCATCTGACGATTTGGGCAAAGGTGAAATTGCAATCCAGTTTTTTACGTCGTCTGACGATAATCCAATATCTGTTGCTTCAATTCGAACTCGAAATCGAGTATCTCCACCTCGAATTTCATCACCGTCGCTGAGTGTCGCGACACTCACGGGTTTATCATTTAAGAAAGTGCCATTGCGGCTGGCCATATCGATCAGCCTGCAGAAAGGTGGGTTGACTTCCACCATGAAATGAAATCGAGATAATGTCTTGTCACGCTGAGGAAGGCGAAAATGTGCTTTCGGCGATCGCCCAACGATAAAGTTGTCGCGATCTTCGAAATTAAAACAGAGGCCCGCATGGGGCCCTTCCACCACCTCAAGCGTGACTTTCATCCTTTTTTGCTGCTTATGTTCCCACAGTTGAGTGAAATCCCATACATTCCCATATCATAGCTATTTTTTCAGGAGCGGAAAAGACGGTCGAAACTTGCTTCGAATCATAAATTGCAACTTTTCTGGCAGGATGGCTCAGATACCGCCACTTTTGCGTGCTTCAACTTCCCATGGATGTTCCCAGTATCCGCTGCCGGTCTTCCGCCATGAATGAATCGAAAGCAGCAAGTAAGCCGGCAAAAAAATTGGTCCCCACTTTTCTGCCTGTCTCACATGCACCATTTCATGATTTCGAAATCGATGCCTCGCCATGTCATCGCTATAAAGTACGACATGCCCGAGAGTCAGTGCGGCAGCCGAAACGATGCGGAGACTGAGTACCCATCGCACCGCCGGCCCTTCGACTTCAAGCACACCTGAAACCCAATGAAAACCACCTCTGGTGAACGCATTACACACTACGATCGGAATGGCAACTGCCGAAGTCGGCAGGACCCACGCATAAATCATTATTCTTGAGCTGACTGAAAGCTTGCCCGGAACGACTCGAGGCTCAATCTTAATTGGAGAATTATCGCCGCTCATGTAGCTCTTTCGTGGTTTTACCAGGCTCAGGCCAAGATTACCATGGAGAGGAAAAATCTAGGCATTAGACGTATTGATGAATATGATATTGCTATGGGCCGCTGTAGGCAAATTCAGACTATTCACCAAAAAAAGGATGTTCAGCATGTCCGACCCTCAGGATGTTCTCAGGGGATTTCAATCAAAGCACGATTTTTTTGTCGGAATCGACTCCGACGGCTGCGTATTTGACTCAATGGAAGTCAAGCACAAGGAATGTTTCATCCCTCGATTTATTGAATTTTATCATTTGGCCGCTATTGGAAAATATGCGCGAGAAACATGGGAATTTGTGAATCTCTATTCCAAAGATCGCGGCGTGAATCGCTTCCCGGGTCTTGTAAAAACTATTGATCTGCTTGCCAGAAGGCCAGAGGTGCTCAGAAGGGGTGCCACCCTGCCGTCAATTCCGGCAACTCGTGAATGGATCAGCACAGAAACAAAACTGGCTAACCCCACACTGAAAAATAAAGTTACTACGACAAATGATGAAGAACTAGCAGCATTGCTCGATTGGAGTCTGGCAGTTAATAAGTCTGTGGATGAAATCGTACACGAACTTCCGCCATTTCCTTTTGTCAGAGAGTGTCTTGATTTCCTCCAGGGCAAGGCTGATATCATGGTCGTTTCAGCCACGCCGCTTTCTGCTTTGAAAAAGGAGTGGGCTGAGCATGGAATCGACGGCAGAGTTGACCTGATCGCCGGGCAGGAGCAAGGCTCAAAAGTGGAGCATCTGAATCTGGCAGCCGGACCTGAACGATACCGGCGAGACCATGTATTGATGGTGGGCGATGCACCCGGCGACCGCAAGGCTGCCGAAGCGGCGGGCGTGCTGTTCTATCCAATCAACCCAGGCCAGGAAGATGCCTCGTGGGAACAACTTTATCGTGAAGCACTGCCTCGATTTTTTAACGGAACTTATGCTGGAGCTTATATGACGGACCGGATTGCTGAATTCGAAGCACTTTTGCCGGCTAAACCAGCTTGGGAACAGATTTAGAATTGAGAGTGACCTCTCATTGAAATGGCATTTCGGGAAGTGGAATCGGATGGAGAAGCCGATTCGCTTCCCTGAAATATTCAAGACTTTCAATATCCGACTTGAATTCGGGTTGGTTCATTAAACCAGATATCATTTGAAATGTTTTTTCAGATTCTACTTTTAAGCCGGATCGAATTTGAGATAAGCAAAGTATGGAAAGATCAATTGGATTTAAATTCTTGCCTGAATCTTTTAAAACTTTGATTTTATCAGACAATAATTGAATTGCCTTTTCATAAAGCCCATTCCGATAATAAGCAAGTGCCAGCACCCGGCTGGTTTGATCTTCTTTTGAAGCAGCGTATTCTAATGCAAGATTAAGTCCGGTTTTGTATTTACTCTGTTCATTTCCCGGCCATTTCAGAATATATTCTGCATAGCTCATTTTTATTTCTTCAAGTAGGTTTTGATAAGTACCATCGGGCGGAAATAAATCCTTTATTTTTTGAATTTGATCGAGCAATATTACATAATTATTTTGTGGTGTAATTGTT
>JBILGL010000011.1:0-21989 GCA_044351075.1 Isosphaeraceae bacterium
ATTTCTTCCACCAGCCGTTCAGCTCGGCCTTCATGATCAGATGCTTTTTCTGAAAGATAGATGAGACCTGAAAGCTTGCCAAATGGGGCGAATGCCAGTGATTTGGATGCACTGCAACGCATTGTCAGATGTGCTGGGCGACCAGATTCCTTGCCGATAATATGTTGCCCAAGCCAATTGCGGGCCCTATGGATTGAGCGTCTGCCTTCGGAAACCGCTCGATTGCCAAGCCCCTGTCCTCGCTGAATGCCGTGAATCCGCAAGATGCCGTTCACGTTCACAAGCCCTTGGCACCTTGAAAAACCGTGATCCGAAACAAGCATCAAGCCAGCATTGTGCTTGCCCGCAATTTCGGCCAGCAGACCGATGAATTCATCCACTCGCCTGAGTGAATCACGCACCAGCCCAAGCCATTGTGGCTGCGCCAGGGCGTCGGTTGATTCATCGACTTCCAACTCAGGCCACATCCGATGCAGGAATCCGTCAAGTTCTTTTAGATTCACCGCCAGAACCGACCAATCAACAACATTTTCAGCTTTTTTTACTACGGCTTCCAATTGGTCAAGACTTCGCTGAAATTGCTTTACCAAAAGGGCCAGCTCTTCAATTTTTATTGGTCTTTTTTTCCAGATTCTTTGCTGAGCTAATCCAGGAATCGATTGCCGAAAACTTTTCATCAATCCCGGCGAGCCATATAGTTGAGAATTCGAAGTCAGCCCATTCCTGCCAGCCTCTATCAGACCCGCCAAGCCTGACATGGCGTCTGTCAGCGGCAAATGAATACTGATGACTTCTCGCCCGGTTGCCGTAATTTTTTTCCAAAGATGCTCAGATTTAAGACAACGATCATCAGATTTAAAAATCTGTCCCGAACCAGGCCTGACATATTCATCATCGTAAATGCCATGAATGGCCGGAGGATTTCCAGTCATCATACTGGCCCAGGCCACCGCCGTTGTTGCCGGCTCACTGGTTTGAAGTTTGCCGTGGGAAGAGTCTGACCAAATTTTTGAAAGGTTGGGCAGAAGGCCGCGACTCATCCATGGCCCTAGCCATCGCTCGTCACCGCCATCAAGACCGATCAGGACAATACGGTCAACAGGTCGCGTCTGCAACATTTTTTGACCCTCCGTAATCCTGATCGCAACTGGTTTTATGACCTAATCTTAGGTCAACCAGCCAGTTTTAAGTATCATCCGTGAAGATGCTTAATTCAACCCGAATCCGGGAATTAGTCAAGGTCGATTTACTCAAAACTCGATTTGATCTGGGAACATCAGAACTTGACTGGCCTACTGGTTAACTCTTTCGCATAATGGATATTAATTCAATTGTGCAATCATGGCAGGCCGAAAGCCACGAACCTTCAAACCGGGACGATCATCCATGCGGGAACGTACTAAATCGGAAGTGCTGACTTCGGATTTTCTGGAAATTCGGCAGCGTATTCTTGACCTGGCTGCCATGCTCGATCGTTACGACGCAGCTTCCACCGAGCCAGGCCGTGAAACCGACACACGACTCAGCCAGATCAATGAAGGCCTGAAAGCTCTTGGCTCCACTGGAAAAAGCCGGGCTGAGGTTGTTCAACAGATTTTTTCGCTGCCCTACGATGAAAACTGGCTGGATCGCTTCGAGTTGAAAAAACGATTCTGATGCAGCTTTACGAAACCCGAAATAAATTAACTCAAACAACGGTGAGGATTTAATGGCACGCTACATAGACCCACATATTCATATGGTTTCACGCACGACCGATGATTACAAACGCATGGCTCTTGCTGGCTGTGCGATGGTCAGTGAGCCAGCGTTCTGGGCCGGCTTTGATCGTTCAGGCGTGGAAGGATTTCGCGATTACTTTCGTCAGTTAACAGATTTTGAGGCCAGGCGTTCGGCCGCTTATGGCATTGCCCATTACACATGGCTTTGTATCAACGCAAAAGAAGCCGAGAACGTGGCTCTATCAAGGGAAGTGATCGCCATGATCCCTGAATTCCTTGAAAGCTCAACAGTTCTCGGAATTGGCGAGATTGGCCTAAACAAGAACACAAAGAATGAATCAATTGTCTTTATTGAACATCTTGATCTGGCAGCCCGCACCGAAGAGCTGATTTTAGTACATACACCGCACCTGGCCGACAAATATCAGGGCACACGGATGATTCTTGACATGCTGCGACAGGACAGTCGAGTCAAGCCCGAGAGAGTCTGCATTGACCATGTGGAAGAGCATACGATCAAGCCTGCGCTTGATGCCGGGCACTGGGTGGGGATGACACTCTACCCGATCACAAAATGCACGCCCCAGCGAGCGGCTGATATGGTTGAAAAATACGGCACTGAGAGAATTATGGTCAATTCAGCCGGTGACTGGGGCCATTCGGACCCTCTGGCTGTACCTGAATTCATTTTCGAAATGAAAAAACGAGGTCATTCAGCAGCCGACATTGAAAAAGTGGTGTTTCATAACCCACTTAGCTTTTTCCGCCAGTGCCGCCGATTTAACTGGTCGCCAGCCCTTTAAACCTATGTTCCATTGATTCATCACACAACTGAAACGAAAGCAAAGATCATGCGTTTTCAATTCATGCGTCCATTATTCGCAATAGCTTTATGTTGCGTGATGGAATCATTTTCATCAACTGCCGCTGACATTCATGTGCTGGTTTGGGACGAACAACAACCAGAACAGCAAAAGGCTTATGACGGTCGATTTCTTGGCGATGCTATTGCAAATCACTTGAAATCACTGCCAGGCATCAAAGTAAAATCCGTAAATCTTGGCTCGCCCGAACAGGGGCTGGATGAGAAAACGCTTGATGAGACGGATATACTGATCTGGTGGGGCCACGTTAAACACGATGCAGTTACAACTGAGCACAATCAATCGATCGTGAAGCGGGTAATGGCCGGAAAATTACAATTAATTTCGCTGCATTCAGCTCATTACTCCAGGCCATTTATGAGCCTGATGTATGAAAGAGCAAAAGCGGACGCCCTGAAACAGATTCCGGAAGCAGATATTAAAGCCGGCAAATTTGATTTCAGCTTGCCGCTGAAACGTGGGTCGGTGAAGCCTGATTCTCCGCTGACACCAAGAGTGGAAATGAAAAATGGAAAATGGACTTTGATCCCGCCGATCTGTGTTTTCCCTTCGTGGCGAGCCGATGGAGCGCCAGGACATATCACCACAAAAATGCCTGATCACCCGATCGCCAAAGGCCTGCCTGCCAAGTGGGATGTGCCACAAACGGAAATGTATAGCGAGCCGTTTCATGTGCCCGCGCCGTACGCCGTGATTTTTGAAGAGAAGTGGGACAAGGGTGAATTTTTCCGTAGTGGATGCCTCTGGGAAGTCGGTGAAGGGCAGGTGTTTTATTTCCGCCCTGGCCATGAAACCTACCCGGTTTTCAAGCAGCCAGAAACACTGAAAGTGCTTGAAAATGCTGTTCGCTACCTTTCCAGATGAAATTACTCGCGACGGTTGAATTAGAAATTAATGCGCCACAGGTAGAGGTTTTTGATGCGATTCTTGATCCAACGCTGATCAGCCAGTGGATGTTTGGGCCGAATCTGCGAGACGAAAAGATTGTTCATATTGAAATCGATCCCAGCCCCAATGGCTTTTTTTCATATCTGGTTGATCGTAATGGAGTCTTGATTGACCATGTTGGCAGGTTTCTTTTAGTCGATCGACCTGCTCAATTGCAATTCACCTGGGCGATTGGAAAGATAACTGAGCAAGATTCAATTGTCAGCATCAAGATTGCATCTGAAGAATCTGTTTCAACCTTAACTCTGACACATGATATACCTGAAGAATGGTCTGAATATCTTGAGCGGACTAAGGCAGGATGGGAAAAGATGTTGTCTAAATTGAAAATGATTCTGCAGAAAGAGCAATCATTGAATTGACGACAGAAATAATTAAATTGGAATCGATTGCTCAAAAAAGCATCATAAATCAGTTTAATTTTACCGATTTTAAGGGCAATCACTGATAAAATGATTAATAACCCCTACATCTTCCATTGTTTGACGAGTTACAATGCAATTTGATGAATCGAATGCAGCTTTCTGAAGTGGCAGAAGGGATGTGGCGGAGTGCGGATCACGTTTCACGGAGCGACACGGCAGGTAACTGGCAGTGCTCACCTTCTGGAGATCAACGGCAAGCGTATTTTGTTAGATTGCGGCCTTCATGATCACAACAGGCTCGACCCTGGCAGTTTGAATCGTGAATTCTTGTTTGACCCTGCCAAGCTCGACGCCGTCATCCTTTCCCATGCTCATAACGATCACATCGGCCGACTGCCCCGGCTAATCCGCCAGGGCTACAAAGGGCCGATTTACACAACACCCGCCACGGCTGATATTACGGGTGTCATGCTGCGTGACAGTGCCAAGATACAGAAGGCTGAATTCGCTTATGCCCATGCCACGAATGAATATGTGGACGACCCGCTTTTTGAGCTGATCGACGTGGAATTTTCCGTTGATCAGATCCGCCGTATTCAATATCGTACTCCAACTGAAATTATCAATGGCCTGACATTGACTTATCATGAAGCCGGCCACGTGCTCGGCTCCGCAATGGTTCAGCTTGATTTTGAAGAATCTGGCCGTCATCGAAAATTTGTTTTTACCGGAGACCTCGGCCGACGAGCAAGCGGACTATTACCAGATCCGGACACACTCCAAAACATAGATATACTGATATGCGAGTCAACTTATGGTAACAGGCGACTTGATTCCTATGAAATCATACTGAAACGGCTGGGTGTCATTCTAACACGAGCGCATCGGCTGAAAGGCAAAGTGATCATTCCCGCTTTCAGCCTTGGCCGCACACAGCGCATGATTTATTGCCTTCAGGAACTATTCTACCGATATCGTGTCAGGCCAATGCCGATTTATGTTGATAGCCCACTGGCTAACCGGCTCACGGAAATTCATCGTGAATATCCGCAGGCTTATACGCAGGACGCACGGCGACTGATGGACAGGGATTCGCAATATTTCGGCTCGCGATATGTGCATGAATCAACCTCGTGGGACGATTCAAAGCGGCTTAACTACGCGACTGGGCCGGCAGTTATAATCTCAAGTTCAGGTATGTGCGATGCCGGACGCATCAGGCACCACCTGTTACATGCCGTAGAAGATGAAAATAATGCCGTGGTGATTGTGAGCTATCAGGCAGAAGGGACGTTGGGGAGACAACTGGTGGAAGGCCACAGGGATTTGACAATTTTAGACAGAAACATCTCTGTCAATTGCCCTGTTTTTGTACTCGACGGCTTCTCAGGCCATGCAGATGCTGATGATTTGGCCTGGTGGTTTGGTGAAACGGGAGGCGGAATGGAGTCGGCCTTCCTCGTACACGGCGAGCCGGAAACGATGGAAGCGATTGCACCTACGCTGCAAAAATTTGTCAATAACCCGGTGATCATGCCAGAATATGGCTCAACACATGAAGTTTAAAGAGATAAATCATTCGATCAAAATGATGAGGGCAAGTTTCGCATAATTTGCCCGGAACTGATTGTCGCAAGATCGCCTTGATCGGTTCTGACAACGAGGTAACCTTCATCATTCCAGCCGAGTGCTGTGCCATGGATGATTTGATGGCCTTGCCGGGCTTCTATCCGGTGGCCGCTTAGGCGATCAAGCCTTTGGGCATGAGCGATCCAGGTAACCTTTGGAGATAACAATTGCGAGAAATGACGCGGAAATGCCTGGAGAAAAGTGCCCAGTAATGTCGTAGGCGAATGACAGATTTGACCACCAGAAGGAATCAACGATTTCAACGAGCAGCCGATCAGGCGTGCTTCGGCGGGGCTATGGCTCAGATCAGTGCCGATATTCACCCCGATACCGATGAGTAGAAGCATGCCGGTGGAGTCCTGAATGATGCATTCAGGCAAAACACCGCCAATTTTACCTAAGTCGCATTCGATGTCGTTGGGCCAGCGTATGCCAATCTGCCCAGCGATTGAAGGCCAAAGGGCTTCGATCGATTCAATCATACAGCAGGCAGCCAGCAGACCGATTGGAATGACATCGGCGAGAGCAAGGCCAAATTCCTCCGGACGAATCCCGAGAGTAAATGTCAGGCTCTGATTATCTGAGAACCAGCTATGCTCTCCCCTGCCCCGGCCTGCCGTCTGGTGATCCGTAGAAATCACTATCGGGGTATCGGATGGTGATAATTCACCGCTACGCCAGAGCCGGGCCAGATGTGAAGAAGTGGAATCTAGCTCGGCGTGATGATCATGACGCTTGATCCAATCGGATGACATCACGGCAAATCAAGCTTCCGGAGCGATTCGCAGTAGCAATTCGCCTGTCACAACCTGATGACCAACTTTAGTGACAACTTCCGTCACCCGACCAGCACGTTCGGCGTAGATCGTCGTCTCCATTTTCATCGCTTCGATCGAAAGCAACTTCTGCCCCTTTCGAACGGCATCGCCCACCTGCACTCCTACGCTGACCACAAGGCCAGGTAGCGGGCTACCGATCTGAGCAGGATCACCAGCATCGGCCTTGACCGTTTCTCGCACTGAACCGACAAGTGCCCGATCAGTCACAACCACTTCGCGTGGTTGACCGTTGAGCTCGAAAAAGACTGTCCGAGTTCCTTCATTCGGGTGGGCGTCGCCAACAGTGAGTAGTTTCACAATCAGTGTTTTACCCGTCTCGATTTCAATCGGTGTTTCCACACCAATTTCCGGGCCGTGAAAAAAGACAGCTGTCGGCAGCACACTGGTGTCTGAAAACTGCCGCTGATGGCTGGCAAGATCCGCAAAAACCTTAGGATAAATCAGAGAGCTTAAGGCATCCCGGTCGCTTGCAGGTCGGCCCAATTGCTCAGTGGCTTTTGTGCGGGCGGCAAGAATATCAGCCGGGGCTAGATTAATTCCCGGTCGCTCCGTAAAAGCCTTCCTGCCTTTCAAAACGCGAGTCTGAAGCTCGGGAGGGAACCCGCCAGGCGGCTGGCCCAGGCGACCTTCAAAGAGTTCGACAACGCTTTCAGGGAAAGCAAGTTCACGCGAAGTATCCAGGCAATCAGCTGATGTGAGATTGTTGGCGACCATAAAGAGCGCCATGTCGCCCACCACTTTTGAAGTTGGCGTGACTTTCACGATGTCGCCAAAGAGCATATTCACCTCGGCGTACATGCGGCAGACCTCCGGCCACTGTCCGCCAAGCCCCAGAGCCTTCGCCTGCTGATAGAGATTTGTGTATTGACCACCGGGCATTTCATAGGCGTAAACTTCTGCAGAAGGTGCCTTTAAGCCGGTTTCAAAAGGCGTATAAAGCTGGCGAACTGCTTCCCAGTAACGATTAATCTCAAGAAGGGCATCTTGATTCACACCTGATTCCCGCACAGTGAATCGAAGTGCTTCTACGATAGCATTAAGGCTTGGCTGGCTCATGATGCTTGAAATGCCGGCACAGGCAGCGTCTGCAATATCAAGACCCACTTCAGAAGCCTTTAGCACACTGGCAGCCTGAGCACCGCCGATATCGTGCGTATGGAAATGGATAGGCAGGCCAATTTCCTGACGCAATGTCTTAACCAGCTTTTCAGCTGCATAAGGCTTGCAAAGGCCAGCCATATCTTTAATAGCGATAATATTCGCGCCCAGTTTTTCCAGCTCTTTCGCCAAATTGATATAATAATTCAAGCTGTATTTGTCACGAGCCGGGTTCAGAATATCGCCGGTGTAGCAAATCGTTGCTTCAGCGATGGCTCCTGCTTCACGCGCAGATTCAATCGCCACCTGCATGGAGGGAATCCAGTTCAGCGCATCAAAAACACGGAAAATGTCGATCCCGGCCGCAGTGGACTCATGCACGAATTTCTTGATCAGGTTATCAGGATAACTCGTGTATCCAACACAGTTTGAACCACGCAGAAGCATCTGAAAGAGCAGGTTTGGCACAGCCTCGCGCATCTGGGCAAGGCGATCCCACGGATCTTCTTTGAGGAATCGCATGCTGGTGTCGAACGTGGCACCGCCCCACATTTCCAGCGAAAAAAGATTCGGCACCATACGGGCGTATGCGCTTGCAATTCGCAGGATGTCTCGTGTGCGCAAGCGAGTGGCCAACAACGACTGATGAGCATCACGAAAAGTGGTATCTGTCAAAAGCAGCGGCTTTTGCTCTCGAATCCACTTCGAAAACGCTTCGGGACCCAGTTCCAAAAGTCGCTGACGAGTCCCTGCTGGTGGGTCAATTGTGTGATCATAGGCTGGAATAACCGGCTCGACCCGTGGTGTATCAGGCATTGCTTTAGGCACGCCCGCAAAACCATTGACGACAACATCCGCCATGTATGAAAGCAATTTTGTCGCACGGTCCTGCCGCACAGCGAATTTGAAAAGATCGGGAGTTTCGTCAATAAACCTTGTAGTGCATGAACCTTCAAGAAATTCTTTGGAACGAATGACATTCAGTAGAAATGGAACGTTGGTTTTGACACCCCTGACTCGGAACTCTTCAAGCGCCCGCTCCATACGGCGAACGGCATCAATAAATCGGCGACCACTCGCTGAAACTTTGACCAACAGACTATCGTAGTATGGTGTGACGATCGATCCGGCCGATGCCGTACCGCCGTCAAGCCGAATTCCAAGCCCGCCCGAAGAGCGATAGGCCGTTATGCGGCCATAATCAGGCGTAAATTTATTTTGCGGGTCTTCAGTAGTGACTCGACATTGAAAAGCACAACCCTGAGTGACAATTGATGCCTGGCTGGGGATTCCAATTTCGGGATCATCCAGACGAACGCCCTGCGCCACAAGAATCTGACTCTTTACAAGATCAATATTTGTAACGATTTCGGTGACCGTGTGCTCAACCTGAATTCGTGGATTTACTTCGATGAAATAGAATTTTGATGCGTCCACATCAACCAGAAATTCCACGGTGCCGGCATTTTGATAATTAGCCGAACGGCCGATGGCGATGGCTGCATCACAGATTGCCTGTCGCAGGGCCGGGTCGAGATTCACAGCAGGGGCAATTTCAATCACTTTCTGGTGCCGCCGCTGAACAGAGCAGTCTCGCTCAAAAAGATGCACCAGATTACCGTGCATATCTCCCAGAAGCTGTACTTCAATATGCTTGGCACGACGAATGAATTTTTCGAGAAAAGCATCAGGGCAGCCAAAGGCGGTTTGAGCTTCCCGTCGAGCCTGATCAAGTGAGGCATCAAGGTCTTCAGCGCGTTCGACCACACGCATACCTCGGCCACCACCGCCCATCGAGGCTTTCACAATGACTGGATAGCCAAGTTTCTCAGCCAGTGTATGCGCTTCCGGACCGGGCTCAACTGGTGTCGCTGTGCCGCCAAGAACAGGCACGTTGGCAAGTTGCGCCAGCTTGCGGGCAGCGACTTTGTCACCCAGCGAGTCAAGTGTTTCGGGAGTAGGTCCAACAAAAGTGATTCCAGCCTCGGCACAGGCTCGAGCAAATGTGGCATTTTCCGAGAGGAAGCCATAGCCAGGGTGAATCGCATCTACACCGTGTTCAACGGCCAATCTCACGATGGCATTAATATTCAGATAACTTCGAATCGGCTCGCCAGGCAACCCCACTTGATAGGCTTCATCGGCCTTTGTGCGATGCAGGCTGAAGCGGTCTTCGTGGGAGTAAATGGCAACGGTTCGGATGCCAAGCTCGTGGGCCGAACGGAAAACCCGGATGGCAATCTCACCGCGATTGGCCACCAGCAACTTGCGAATAGGTTTCATCGTTTTTTGCCGGATTTAAAGATGCTCAATATATCATCCGCGCAGGCGGACGCTCGTCATTCTGGTTATGTCTTCGCTATAAACTATCACACGAATCAGTGAAAATGCATCCAGAATCTTGACAGACAGCCGTAAGTCACTGCCTATCCTCATCTTCCTCGTCAAAATAATCTTCGTCGTCAAAATCATCTTCGTCATCCATTCCATCGGCCTGTGCCACCTGAGCCAGCCATTCCGATTCTGATATGACCGGATTTTTGAGGACTCCAATTCCGCTGATTTCCGCCTCAAGCTGATCGCCATGCTTGAGATATGTGCCACTGGCATTGCCAACCCCCGACGGTGTGCCGGTGGCAATCAGGTCGCCCGGCTCAAGCGTTACCCACTGAGAAATAAACGAAATGACCGCTTCCACAGGGAAGATCATTTTGTCGGCACCATAATTCTGTTTGGTTTCACCGTTGACTTTCAACGTCAGATGAAATTTTGACGGATCAACACCTTCTGCCGACAAAATACACGGCCCTACAGGCAGAAAAGTGTCGTGCCATTTGCCATGCAGCCAGTCAAAATGCTTGTCACGATCGCGAGTCTTACGGTCTGGGTTGGGCTTGAATTTTCGGTCGGATATATCGTTCACTACCGTATATCCAGCCACATATCCCAAGGCCTCCTCTTCGGTGACACCCTTACAGACTTCCCCAATGATCACCCCCAGTTCACATTCCCAATCGATATGATCAGGCGATACCATTGGAATGATCACAGGTCCACCATCGCAATTCAGCGTGGTTGTCGGTTTCATGAAAACGTAGGGAAAAGTCTCGGCCCGCTCGACGGCAATGCCGCCACTTTCTTTGATGTGCTCTGCGTAATTCCCGGCGAGCAAGAGAATTTTGGGAGGAGCTTCCATGGGTGTCAGCAGGTCTATTTCGTCGATTGCGAGGGAAAGACCAGCCTGATCTTCGGCATCAAGTGACATCAGCCAAGTGTGGACAACCCTGGCTTCTTCAGCAAATTCGCCATACGGCGGAAGCAAGTCGAGAATGTCATTGACCGGCGGCATTTCAAAGCTGTCATCCACATTTTCGAGATAAGCTTCGACGACCTGATCAAGAGGAAAAACCCGGGAATCGTCATAAAAACCGATAAACTCGGCTTCTTCATGGAAAAATCGACAAACTCTCATCGGTCACATTCTCCGCCAGCAGGTAAATGATATGCTGAATTCAATCTTGAGATTGACACAAATCATAATCGTGAAAGGGTATAAAGTTCAACTCTCATTAAAGTTGATTTCGGCAAACCGATCTCGTGAAAAACGGTTCAAATCCAATTCGAATCTCAACTAATTTGCTTCCCTTAACGTTTCGGCCTAAACTAATTGATCAATGTCAGAAAAGATGTAGAAATCTTCCGGGGAGCTCTCTTCGACTCATGAAAAATCAACTTTTCGCCACAATTCTGCTGTCAACGTGGTTTCACTCCCAGATTGTTTCTGCAGCAGATGTTTATCAGCCAAAAACTTACAAAAACGCCAATGCTGGAAATGAACTACCCTATCGCATTATGCTGCCGGATGGATATGAGGCCGACGAAACAAAGGTTTACCCTCTTATTCTTTTTCTCCACGGTGCCGGCGAAAGAGGCAATGACAATGCCAAACAGCTCAAACATGGTGCCGGGGAATTTGCAAGCGAGACAAACCGAAATAAATATCCTGCAATCGTCTTGGCCCCACAATGCCCGTCTGGGTCGTTCTGGGGCCGATTTAACGGCGATCTTTTTGGGCTTTTGAATTCGGTGCTTAAGGAATACCGCGTTGATTCAAGTCGCATTTATGTTACTGGCCTTTCGATGGGTGGCTTTGGAACTTGGAGCCTGATTGCCGAAAAGCCCGAGCTTTTTGCAGCCGCCGCGCCAATTTGTGGCGGTGGGGATTTGAACAAAGCTGAGAAAATGACAAAAATCCCGATTTGGGCGTTTCATGGCGATGCCGATACGGTGGTCAAGCCAGAACTTTCACGCAATATGATCAAGGCGATCGAAAAAGCCGGCGGCAAGCCGAAATATACCGAGTATCCAGGCGTGGGCCACGATTCATGGTCGCAAACTTACTCTAACCCGGAGTTTATCGAATGGCTTTTCAGCCACAAAAAGCCTTAAAAAAACGGGAGTTAACCGCATCAATCCCGCATCGTTCCTTGTCGGGCTTTATCTGTCAGATATAATTTTAAAGTCTGCCCCCATCGTCTAGCGGCCCAGGACACCTGGTTCTCAGCCAGGCAACACCGGTTCGAGTCCGGTTGGGGGTATTTTATCAAACGAAAAGCTATCTTGAACTTACACTTCCATCACTCAGTAGGCATCTGCTGAAATCACTTCACCTCCGGCAACTGTACCCAACCCTCGCCAATGGTTTGGGTCGATTGTTTCTTTAACGAACCTGACAGAGCCATCACCAATCAGCGAATTGACACCCCCCGGATGCATGCTTCTGGCGGTTATTGCAGCAAAGGTCGGCCCACCTTTTTTCTCACGCTGGCCAGTGATGTCAAAATCTAGGCGAGTGCCGGTGGGAGAGGTGCCCCAAATTTCGCGATTTGGCGTAAAAGCTGTGGTAATTCCCGTATGATGGACTTGGCCATCGGTCCATTCCGAATGAGAAGTTTTGAATTCGCAGCGTGCCCCACCGTTAATTTCGGGTAAAACTGAAGTCGGGTTAACCGTTGGCCCGGGAACGACTTGACTATTTGATACTTGGATTAATCCGCCACAATCTCGATAAAGTGGCTGCTTGGCAAGCCCTTCTGTCGCTACAAGTGTATTGGAGAGACCGTCAGAAAATTCCGAGATTCGGCGACTACGATTCGGGCCAAAGGATGATCTGTTTATTGGTGCCGTAAAGCCACCCCAAACATACCAGTCGCCCTGAATCCAACCATAATTGGTGATATTCGATAGCCCTGTATTGGCAGAGGCCGGATTCGGGTCAGGCTCGGATGGGCAAACGAGCACCGCCATTTTTTGAGACGATACCGTCACATTCTGAGGCCCATCTGCCGAAAACCAGAAGTTGGCGAGATTAAAACCCACGCCCTGCTCAACCAGTGGCATGAGCCGGGCGTGAATGCTCCAGCCTGTCCAATTGGTAATGGTGTTACCATAGCCTTCCATCACCAGCGATGGCGGGAAAGCACCCGCAATCGCCTCGTAATTATGTAGCGCCAGACCCAGTTGTTTGAGATTATTGACACACGCTGCTCGCCGGGCTGCTTCTCTGGCTGATTGCACGGCAGGGAGCAAAAGAGAAATAAGCACGGCGATGATCGCAATAACCACCAGAAGTTCAATCAATGTAAATGCTTTTATGGATTGGCTGCGATTCATATCTCTTGTCCAGTTAATTGTTGATTTGATCATAATACAATTGATAACAATACGAATATTGAAATTCAACAAATTAACCTGAAATTAACTTTATTTTCAAACCTTCGAAATAATTCATTCATCAATGGTTTCAGAACAGGTAGTTAATATTTCTGCTCTGCTCATGGATTAGTTGAAATAGTTCTTCGACCCACTCGTTTGATCCGAGCTTCTGTCACAAGTCGAATTGCCTCCGGCAAAGCTTCACACTCAGCTTGAAAAACTCTTGCTGATAGACTCTCAGAAGTATCATCATCGTGCACCGGCACGACTTTCTGCAAAATAATAGGGCCGGTGTCATATGATCGGTCAGCAAAATGTACGGTGCAGCCGCTGAATTTCACACCGGCATCAATCGCAGCCTGATGCACTGCCCGACCATAGTAACCGCGTCCACAGAAGGCTGGAATTAGCGAAGGGTGAATGTTCAGTACTCGGTTTTCATAATCATCAGGTACAAAAAGTAATGATAAAAAGCCACCAAGAACAACCAGATCTGCCTTTGATTCTCGAATCTGGTTGAAAATCTGCACGCTCATCGTCTGGCTTTTACGGGACACGACTGCAGCCGGAATATGATTCGCCCTCGCAATCTCTATACCTTTTGCTGAATCACGATCAGCAATCACCTGAACTACCTGAATCCCTGTGAGACGGCCATCTGCGATTCTTGCCAGAATATTCGCCAACGTCGTTCCGCTGCCTGAGATGCAGACAGCGATCCGAACCGGCCCACCAGTTACAGGAAAAGGGCGAGGCTGATAATCAGGCAGGTTATTGGGCATGGCCAATTAGTTCCGGATGTTCTTCTGAAACGACTTCGATACACCTGTCGCAAAGACCCGGCGAACGATGATCCGCTCCAACAGTCGGCCTTAAATTCCAGCACCGCTCACATTTCTGATGCGGTGAAATACTAGCCGCCAGAGAAACTTCAGGCATGGTTGAAGAAACCACAGCACCAGTGTCAATTCGATCTGATGAAAGATTGACTGCTGAGGTAATCGTTAATTCACTAAGTAGTGGCAAATGCGATGCCAGCCAAGCCCGAAGCGTATTGTTTTCTGTATAAAGCTCTACCATTGCCTGCTGTGCAGAGCCTATCAGCTTCCCAGCCCGAAGCGATTCTAATTGTCTCAGAATATCTTCACGCAGGCCAAGCAGTTTTTGCCAGTCGGCAGCAGTCTCGGAAGAGAGCTCGTGCGATGCTTCAGGCACAGGCCAATCAGACAGATGAACGCTTTCGACACCGGCGACGAATGACGGTAGAAACTCCCAGATTTCATCGGCCGTGTGTGGCATAAGCGGCGCCAGTAGCCGGACAAGAACTGTCAGGATTCGGGACATGACTCGCTGGGCCGTGAGCCGAGATCTGCCTTTTTTAAGTTCGGCATACATGCGATCTTTCAAAATATCAAGATAGAAGCTTGAAAGATGAACTGAAGCAAACTGATAGACCAGATGATACACCCGATAGAATTCAAACTTTTCGTAGGCTTCCGTGACATCACGAATCAGTGAGTTAAGTCGGGAGAGAATGTAATGATCAAGCGGCTGCAATTCCGCAGGATCGATCGCCAGATCATCGGCGGTTTGGAATGACTGAAAATCTTCCAAATTGCCCAGAAGGAAGCGGAATGTGTTGCGAATCTTACGGTAAGCTTCAGACGTTTCCTTGATGCCTCTCTCAGACATACGAATATCATTTGCATAATCAAGGCTTGAAACATAAAGCCTCATGACGTCTGCGCCATAAGTCTCTGTCAACTTTACTGCCGACATCACATTTCCCAGTGATTTCGACATCTTCCGCCCCTGATCATCGACAATAAAACCGTGTGTCAGTACGCCCTGAAACGGAGCGACTCGATTCGCACCGACGGACGTCAAGAGCGATGATTGAAACCAGCCACGATGCTGGTCAGAACCTTCCAGATAAAGATAAGCTGGGAACCCAAGCCGGAAATGATCTCGCAGAACCGCCCGATGGCTGGAACCCGACTCAAACCAGACATCAAGAATATCTGTTCCTTTGCGCAAATGCTCTCTGGAACAACCATTGGGGCAGCCATCGGCGAGATCTGGAGGTAGCAGGGCTGTCACTTCGTTGTCATACCAGTAATTAGTACCGTGTTCCAGAAAAAGCCGGGCAAAATGACGAACCGATTCGGCCGTCAGATGCTGATGCTCACACTCCGAACATGTAATTGCCGGAATTGGCACCCCCCAGGCTCGCTGTCGGGAGATGCACCAGTCGGGCCGCTGACCGACCATCGCCTCAATGCGGTTCTGGCCCCACGCTGGGCTCCATTTGACGTTATTTTTGATCTGATCCAGCGCCCGTTCACGCAAGCCATCATGATCAACAGAAATGAACCACTGAGCTGTAGCCCGGAAGATGACCGGTTTTTTTGATCGCCATCCGTGCGGATAACTATGACGCAGCGGCATCTCACGTACGAGAGCACCGGCATTTTTGACAATTTCTACAACTTTCGGATTGGCTGCAAACACTTGCAGGCCAACAAGTTCCTCGGGAGCATCGGTAGTAAATCGACCGGATGGATCGACCGGACTGATGACTGGCAAGCCATGCACCAAGCCAGTTTGATAATCCTCAGCACCATGGCCGGGAGCCGTATGCACTAAGCCTGTACCATCTTCTGCACTTACATACCCCGCATCAACGAGAGGGCTGATACGATCTATAAAGATGTGTCGATATTTCATACCGGCCATCTGACGTCCTTTAAACGTCGCCAGTCGTGAAAATTCAGTGACACCCGCCAGCCCCATCACTTTCTCAACCAATGCAGCGGCAAGAATAGTGTTTATCTCTCGACCAGATTCCGGCTCTGTATAACGCACAACCTGATATTCAAGATCAGGGTGATAAGCAATGGCAACGTTAGCCGGTAGAGTCCAGGGAGTCGTCGTCCAGATCATCACATGGGCCTGTCCTCCAGCCACATGCTCAGCGAATTCGGCGGGAAACCCTTCGACCACAGGAAAATTGACGAAGATCGAAGGCGACGTCACTTCCTCATATTCGAGTTCGGCTTCGGCCAGAGCCGTGCGGTCATGAATGTCCCAATGGATTGGCTTTAGCTGGCGGAAAACATACCCGCCATCGACGAGGTCAGCCAGAACATCAATAATGGCTGATTCATAGCGGCGGTCAAGTGTCAGGTAGGGAGCATCCCAGTCGCCCATGATACCGAGACGCTTAAATTGGTCTCGCTGAATTCCGACCCACTTCATTGCTTCCTGCCGGCAAAGCTCGCGAATCTCGCTGGCGGTTTTCTCAGCGACTTTTCCGCCGAGATCCTTCACGACTTTGTGCTCAATTGGCAGGCCGTGACAGTCCCAGCCTGGCACATAGGGGCTGTCGTATCCGGCCATATTGTTATAACGAACAACAAAATCCTTAAGGACTTTGTTTAGCAAGTGGCCCATGTGTATATCGCCGTTGGCATATGGAGGGCCATCATGCAATACGCGGCGGGGAGAATTCTGTCGCAATTCTCGCAGGCGAGTATAAGTTCCTTTTGTGGCCCAATGCGATTGGCGGACAGGCTCTTTCTGCGTCAGGTTTGCTTTCATATCAAAGCGGGTGACTGGCAGATTGAGCGTGTTTTTAAAAACAGATTCCGGCTTTTTTGACTTTTCTTCCGACATCGGTCGCCTCGTGCGATCGCTCTTATGACTGTTTCTGATGATATTTACGCAAAGGGCTCAAGTTAGCTAATCTGTGGCCCAAGGCGAGCAAGAATCTCTTTGACAAGTCTTGCGAGTTTGGCTTCTGCCGTGTTTGCCACGGCGATGATTTCTTCAATTGAAACTGGTGAGAGTGCTTCAGGGAAGCAAAGATCTGTAACAATCGAGAAGCCAAGTACCTTCATACCCTGATGAATCGCCACAAGCACTTCAGGAATGGTGGACATTCCGATCACATCTGCACCGATGGTACGAAGGAAACGGTATTCAGCACGGGTTTCAAGATTCGGGCCGGTCATGGCGGCATAAACGCCACGCTGAAGACTAATTCCCTGAGCGATACCGCACTCAGATGCTAGCCTTTGAAGCGATTGGCAATAGGGCTCGCAAAGATCAGGAAAGCGAGGACCGAGACGATCGTCGTTTGGGCCTATCAGCGGATTGACGCCCAACAGGTTGATATGATCGTCAATGATCATGATATCACCCTTGCGATAGATCGGATTTAATCCACCGCATGCATTCGAAACAAAAAGATGTGTACAGCCAAGTTCTTTTAATACCCGTACCGGAAAGGTGATGTCGTAAACCGAGTAGCCTTCATAGAGGTGAAATCGCCCCTCCATTGCGGCAACACTCACGCCAGCCAGTTGACCAATTACAAGCTGCCCTTTGTGACCTGGGGCGGTCGAAACCGGGAAGCCGGGCAAGTCTTGATAGGGAATCGCGGCCCCCTGAGGCTCGGTGACGATCTCCTTCGCCAGAGCACCCAAACCTGTTCCAAGAATGATTCCAACTTTTGGCACAATAGTGCATCGTTCGGAGATAAACTCAGCGGCTTTTTTTACTTCTTCCCAGCGATGTGATTCCACTAGCGAACATCCTCTAGGTTAGGGCCCCGGATCAGCATTCAAGAAGCCAGTTTATTGTAAGGTCAATCGTTTTTATCAGGCTTGGGTCGGGAATTTTTGTATTCAAATTTCGGTATATCGAGATGAATTTCAATGAGAGTAATGAAGCGTGGGTCTGTTCGAATCTGCTTCAAATCATTATCCCGAAGTAGATGCGGAAAGTCATCGTAACCTCGTGTCAGTGCTTCACGAAGTGCATTGATTGCCTCATCAAACATTTTTAATCGACAATAACTACAAGCAAGATTGTACCAGAAAATAGCACGATCGGGTCGAAGCTTTGTCAGTCGAAGGTCGAGCGGAAGCGATTTCCGATACGAACCGAGCAGTGAATAATTTTCAGCAAGTGCCACCAACACTCGAATATTCTTGGAATCGATGTTCAGGAGACCTTCGAAAAAGGCCATTTCAAACTCGATCTGTTCTTTCTGATCTCGGATGTCCTGGTTTGAAGTGCCGATGGGATCCTGAGGAATTCGATTCATCCTAATGCTGCCCTTCTTCGCTGCTCTGCCGCAATGTGGTTCAAGGGTATGCTAATAAATGGCAGTAAATTTCGCTACGAGATGTTGAAAAAGAAAGTGATGATCATGATGAAAGAAAGCCCCGGAACGATTGCCGGGGCATTGACGGTCAGGAAGGCAATGACAGGTGAAACGATCGATCAAAGATCGTCGTCTTCCTCTTCATCATCTTCGTCGTCATCGAGATCGTCGAGATCACTATCTAAATCGTCATCGTCATCGACGTCGATCGAATCAATGTCCTCAAAATCCTCGTCGTCCAGATCGTCGTCATCATCGTCATCGTAGTAGTCATCATCATCGTCAAATTCATCATCGTCTTCGATGTCGTCGTCATCGTCTTCGTCGTCATCGTCTTCAAAATCTTCATCATCGTCTTCATCGAGATGACGTGCATCAAGCCATGAAAGACTCAGGCCGCTGGTGGCTGACCATTCATTTTCCTGAAGTGAAGACTTGATGGAACTGGTCCAGTCGTCAGAAAGAAAAAGCATGACAATTTCCCATCGAGATTGATCTTTCGAGTTTACGGTAGATCCCGCAGCCCGGGTTATTCACAGTTTAACGCCTTGCCACCGTAAATCTCAAGCGGCCGGAATTCAATTCAGCCACTCCTTAGCCTGTTGTTTCGGTAATATCAGCGAACCACTTGAGCAAGCTAGTTGTCAAGCAACTGCTTTTCTAGATTATCCGTTTTTTTCTTCATTATTTGAAGTGCGAATACAAGAAACTTTCGAAAAAACTGATTTTGTCTTTTTGTCCGGTGTTGAAATTAGCATTGAATATCGAGTGAATCAGTTGAGAAAAGCCCTCTATAACATTATGATATAATATCTCGTGGGATCTCTGATGCCTATTCCACACGACAGATAGAATTTGTCCGCCCTCAAGCATTATGACCACCGGAGAAAAAGCACCGTGGCCACAGCAATCTCGACAGCGAATGAAACCCGAACCCAGACTTTGACAGGTGCCGATCTGGTAGTGGAGTCGCTTGTACGCCATGGTGTCGATGTCATTTTCGCATACCCCGGCGGGGCAAGCATGCCGATGCATCAGGCCCTGACCCGCTGGCGTGAAAAAATCCGCACGATTCTTCCACGACACGAACAAGGTGGAATTTTTGCGGCTGAAGGCTATGCCAGAGTAACGGGCAAGCCTGGTTGCGTGATGGCTACTTCCGGCCCCGGTGCGTTAAACCTTGTAACAGGTCTCGCCGATGCCAAAATGGACAGCCTGCCTCTGATCGCGATTACTGGACAAGTTCCAACCGCAGTGATTGGAACTGACGCATTTCAGGAAACTCCAACCGTTGAAGTCTGTCGTGCTGTCTGCAAGCATACCTATCTTGTGACTAAAGCAACCGACATTCCTCGAATCATGAAAGAGGCATTTCATATCGCCTCGACGGGTCGCCCTGGCCCGGTTCTGATCGACATCCCGAAAGATATTCAGAATACAATTGTTCCAAATCCCGAATGGGATCAACCGATGGATTTACCTGGCTATAAAGTGCCCGAATCGCCATCGATTGACAAACTTCGAGCCGTGGCCGAGGCAATTAAAAATGCAAAAAGGCCTTTTATCTATTGTGGTGGCGGTGTCATCGCATCCGATGCCGCAGAAGCTCTACGTGAATTTATCACAAAGACCGGAATTCCCGGAGCAATGACACTTCAGGGCTTAGGTGCGATACCAAGCGACCATTATCTCTGCCTGGGTATGCTTGGCATGCATGGCACAGTTTATTCAAATCTCGCCGTGAATGACGCCGATTTGTTGCTGGCATTTGGTGTTCGTTTCGATGATCGAGTGACCGGCAAACTTTCTGAATTCGCCAAGCATGGCAAAATTGTTCATATTGATATTGACGCCTCGGAGATTAATAAAAATAAAACAGCTCATATCGCCGTAAATGGTGATATCCGTCAATCACTCGAGCTGCTCAATCAGCTTGTAGAAAAATGTGAGATTGCTGAATGGCATCAGCAGATTGACGCTTGGAGAGCTGAAGACCCAATGAATTACTCGCAGCGAGACGATGTGATTGTGCCGCAGTATGTCATCGACAAACTTTCAGAGATCACTGGTGGCGATGCCATCGTGACAACCGGCGTGGGGCAGCATCAGATGTGGGCTGCACAACATACCAAATTTAAACATCCTCGAACTTGGGTCACTTCCGGTGGCTTGGGATCTATGGGCTTCGGGGTGCCTTCAGCGATGGGCGCTGTTGCCGCCCGGCCTGATATGCATGTGGTTGTGATCGATGGCGATGGTTCATTCGTGATGAACGTGCAGGAACTGGCAACGGTCGTCTGCGAAAAGCTTCCTGTCAAAACAATCATTTTAAACAACCAGCACCTTGGAATGGTGGTCCAGTGGGAGGACAGATTCTATAAGTCAAACAGGGCCCACACCTACCTTGGCTCAATCGACGACCCTGAAGCTATCGGCCAAGGTGAAGGCTCGCTGCCGGAAGTGACATATCCAGACTTCGTTGGCCTGGCAAAAAGCTTTGGAGCCATGGGTCGCCAAATCCGCCGTAAAGAAGATGTCATTCCCGCTCTCAAAGAAATGCTCGATTATCCAGGCCCATACGTGCTGGACGTTCTGGTGCCTTATCAGGAACACGTTCTGCCGATGATTCCTGCTGGAGGCACCGTCCGAGACATCATCAAATCCTGACCTTTTTCTTACGTCAGGACATCTTTCACTACGTGGCCGTGTACATCCGTCAAACGGAAGTCTCGGCCAGCGTGGCGAAATGTCAATAGCTCATGATCGATTCCCATCAAGTGAAGAATCGTGGCGTGAAAATCATGGACATGAACTGGCTTGTCAACGGCCTTGATACCATGTTCATCCGTTGAGCCATGCACAAAACCACGTTTCACGCCGGCACCGGCAAGCCATGAGCTGAATCCCCAATTGTGATGCTCGCGACCAGGAGCATCAGCCCGGTTATTAAAAGGCGTGCGGCCGAATTCGGATGTCCAGACGACAAGCACGTCGTCCATCATTCCTCGTTGCTGTAAATCCTGAAGCAATCCGGCAATCGGCTGATCCACCTGAGGAGCAAGGCGGCCGTGGTCTGCCATGTCTCCATGCGAATCCCAATTTCCGCTTGAACCCGTATGAATCAGCTCAACAAAACGCACGCCTCGCTCAACTAATCGGCGAGCGGCGAGGCACTGCCAGCCAAAGCCATCTGTCTGGCCCCGTCTGAGGCCATAGAGAGCCAGAGTAGAATCTGATTCCTGAGCGATATCAAGCGCCTTGGGCATCTCACTTTGCATACCATAAGCCGTTTCAAAAGCCCTGATGCGCGTGGCGAGCTGTGGGTCAGGCGAATGGGCCGCCTGATGGGCCTGATTCATAGTTCCCAGCAATGCCAATTCCATCTCCTGCCGGCCGGACGAATCAACTCGGCGCCTCAGGTTAGCGACAGGCTCGGCACCCGGCGTTACACGTGTGCCCTGATGTGCACCCGGCAGAAAATCTGACGCCCAGACTTGTGTGCCCGCATACGGCATTTGAGGAGCCAGTACCAGAAAAGATGGCAAATTATGATTTTCAGTGCCGAGACCATAGCTGAGCCACGCACCAATACTGGGCCGGGCGAAGGCAAATGAGCCTGT
>JBILGL010000210.1:0-7204 GCA_044351075.1 Isosphaeraceae bacterium
CTTTGACACTTATCGAACTTTCGGATGCGATTCCGGCCAGCCTACCTTTCGCTATAGCCTGATCGACGGTGTCAAAGACGGATACCTCATCAGCCCGACCGTCATCGACGCCCGCACCAGCGTTACGGCCCAGCTTCTCTCCGACGAAGGCTACGCCGCCGTGCCAATCGCCCAAGAGAATCAAGAAGAAACCGAACAATCCTATAAAGCCAACGACTTCGAACGAAAATTTTTCTCTGAACCCACTAATCGCCTCTTCTGCCAGACTCTACTCAAAAACGGGCTTCGCGACCCCATCACAGGCGAATTCGGCAAAACCCTCGTCTTTGCTGTCAGCCAGAAACATGCCGGTAAAATCACCCAAATACTCAACCAGCTTGCCGACCTCGTCTGGCCTGGCAAATATCAGTCAGACTTTGCCATTCAGGTCACTTCCAGCGTCACTCAGGCCCAAGACTTTACCAACCAATTCACTGACAACAATCTGCGGGGCAAGGCCAATTTCAACCCCCTCTATAACTCCAGCAAGGCGCGTGTCTGTGTCACTGTCGGAATGATGACCACCGGCTACGACTGCCCAGATATCCTTAATCTCGCCCTCATGAGGCCCATCTTTTCACCCTCGGAATTCATCCAGATCAAAGGCCGAGGCACCCGCAAACACACCTTTACCGACCAGCTTCACGACGAGCAACTCAAGCCTCTCGTCGCGCATCCCCACAAAAACACCTTCAAGCTCTTCGACTTCTTCGCCAATTGCGAATACTTCGAGCATGAATTCAACTACGATGAAGTTATTGAACTACCCGCCTCAGCCTCATCAGGCGGTGGTGGCGGCGGGGGCGATATTGGCGATCCGCCGCCCCATCGGCGCGGCTATAAACACCTCACCCCCGACATCATCGCCTCTATCGCTGAACAAACCATCGGCGTTGAGGGCATGAAGATCGACCGCATGTTCTATCAGCGAGTCGAAGATCTGGTTCGCGACGATGCCGAGATTCGTGAATATTTTCAGTCAGGCCGCACAGAAGAAGCCAAAACGATCACCATCACGAGACACTTCAATAAGCCGAATGATTTCGCTAATCTCGACAAACTCCAGATCGCTCTTGGCCTCGACCGTAAAATCACCATCGACGAATTTCTCGATAAAACTTTTGGTATCATCCCCGATTACAAGACCAAGGATCAGCTCGTCAACGACTCGTTTGACCAATTCCTTCTGACCTTTCAACTCGACCCGCTTGCCAGTCAAAGTCTGGCCACCATTCGCCATTATTTCAAAGCCTATGTTACAGACGCTAACCTTCGCCAAATCATCGAAGAAAAACGCTTCGGCGAACTCAATACGAACCCCAGTTTCGGCATGGCTGAATTCATGGCCCTGCCTGCCAATATTCGCCAGGCCATTCCGGTTTATGTCAAAAACTATGTACCGCTGAATAAATTTCTCTGAGTTCAAAAATGGCCGATACATACACGCAAATCTATATCCAAATTGTATTTGCTGTAAAAGGCAGAGCCAATCTCATTTCTGAACCGATTCGCGATGAATTGCAGAAATATTTTACCGGCATGATTCACAATTATGGTCACAAGGTTCTGGCCATTTATTGCATGCCTGATCACACGCATATCCTCGTTCGATTCAGCCCCAATTTCAATCTGTCCGAATTTGTGAAGTGCATCAAGTCGGCGACAACCCGATTTATTAACGATCGTGGCTGGTTTCGGGGCCATTTCTCATGGCAGAATGGGTTTGGTGCGTTCAGTTACTCAAATTCTCAGGTCGATCAAGTGATCAGTTATATTCTGAATCAGCCCGAACATCATAAAAAAAGCTCATTTCGTGAAGAATACCTCGCCTTTCTTGAGAAATTTCAAATTTCGTTTGATGAAAAATATCTATTTGAATTTTATGAAAAAGATAATCTTGAATGAACACCAGATGTTTTCGGCTCCAGCGGAGCCGCCTATTCATAGCCATAGCCACCGGCCATCAAACAAAAAAGTCCCCCGCTCATAATTCGGTCACCAGAGGTGACGCCTATGCATAGCGATGGCCTCCGGCCATCACGGAAAATAACGTCTGTATCAGTGTTTCCGGCTCCAGCGGAGCCGCCTATTCATAGCCATAGCCACCGGCCATTACGAAAAATTTCCTGGCTTACATTTCGGTCACCAGAGGTGACGCCTATGCATAGCCATGGCCTCCGGCCATTACGAAAAATATCGTCTGTATTCGTGTTTCCGGCTCCAGCGGAGCCGCCTATTCATAGCCATAGCCACCGGCCATCAAACAAAAAAGTCCCCCGCTCATATTTCGGTCACCAGAGGTGACGCCTATGCATAGCGATGGCCTCCGGCCATCACGAAAAATAACGTCTGTATCAGTGTTTCCGGCTCCAGCGGAGCCGCCTATTCATAGCCATAGCCACCGGCCATCAAACAAAAAAGTCCCCCGCTCATATTTCGGTCACCAGAGGTGACGCCTTTTCATAGCCATGGCCTCCGGCCATCACGGAAAATAACGTCTGTATCCGTGTTTCCGGCTCCAGCGGAGCCGCCTGTTCATAGCCATGGCCTCTGACCATCATGGAAATCACCGTCTGTATTCATGTTCCCGGCTCGTAATTACGGGTCATTAAATGACACGTTAATCCTTGTCCTGCATTTGTATTTCACCACCCTAAACGGGCAGGCACAAGGCCCGCCCCTACGATTTCATCCCTTTTTCAGAAGTCCGAGAGGTTCGAAGCCGGGGCCGAGAACAACTTCGGGGCTTATGCCGAGATGGTTTGCCAGAATATCGGCATAAATCCGGCGAAAATCGGTGTGAAACATCACATCGCCATCGTTGAGGTCTTTCGGGTCCATGCTCGGATGCTCGCCAATCAGCCCCTTGCGGGCCAGCGGGCCGGTGAGAAAAAGCGGGGCGGCCGCGCCGTGGTCGGTGCCAAGGCTGGCATTTTCGGCCAGGCGGCGGCCAAATTCGCTGAAAACCAGCACACAAACGCGGTCGAGCTGGTCGGCTTCAGCCATGTCGGCTTCAAACGCAGAAAGGCTCTGGCCAAGCTGTTCCAGCAGCCCAGCATGGATCGCAAGCTGGTTGGCATGGGTGTCAAAGCCATCAAGCGAAGTGTAAAACACGCGCGTATCAAGCCCGGCCCTGATCATGCGCGAGACCACTTCAAGCCTTTTCCCAAGAGCATTTTCGGGATATTTCACGCTGCCTGGCCGGTCGTTAAGATCAGCCAGCTTTTTGGACGAGGCCACGGCTGTGACCGTTGTCCGGGCCACGAATGAGAGCAGCGGATTAGCTGCATCAGCCTGATTGTCGGGCATTGGCGTGAGCTGGGAATTGGCCGGGGCGGTGCTCAGTCGGTCCATCTCGGCGGCCATGCGGGTCAAGCTGTTGTCGCCCTTTAATTGGAGCTGGTCGAGCCGCTCCATGCTTGGCACGTCAGAGCGGCGGGCACGCAGGGCAAGCGGCAAATTGCGGCTGCCGATATGGATGCCGCTGATGCGTCGGCGAGTGGAGTCGGCCAGCGAGTCGTCCATCGCCCGGCCGAGCCAGCCGGTGGCGATATCGTTGGGGTCGAGGCGGGCGGATTCCCAGATATCCATCGAGCGAAAGTGGGATCGGTCGGGGTTCGGATAGCCCACCCCCTGCACCACCGCCATCCGGCCATTTTCCAGAGATTTTTCCAGAGGACGCAGCGAAGGATGAAGACCAATGTCGTTCGTCAGTTTCACAAGCGAGCCGCTGGGCAGACGCAGGCCCCGGCGGCCACGATTGTAGCCATCAATGCCATGTGGCACGACCGTATTCAGGCCATCGTTGCCGCCCAGAAGCTGAACGACGACGAGAATGGTATCGCCCTTTTTGCCGGAATCAGCAGCGGTGGCCGAATTCTGGAGAAAGAGAGGCAGCGTGGCCGAGCCGACGGCAACCAGCGGAGCCGAGGCCAGGCCCGATTTGAGCAGGATGCGGCGATTGAAGGAATTCATGATCGGTGGTCCTGTCTTATCTTACATCTATCAGAATAATCGTCAGGCGAGTTGATAGACCGGTGAGGTAAGGATTCGAGCGATTGCCGAATTGAAATCGTCGGGCGATTTGACGGTCGATTGCAATTCCTGCCTGAGTGGTGGCGTCGCAGAGTCGGCCATCAGGGTGTTGAGCAGAAGATCAACCACATCAGCCGGTTTATTCATGCCATATCGATCGGCCCAGGCTTTGACGTTGAGTTTTCCGGCCAACGGGCCAGTTTTGGAGCAGAGGCCAAGGCTGAGATTGGTGCGGGCGACGAGCCGGGTGGTGTCGATCCAGGATGGGCCGCCGTCCCAACCGGCCACGCTTGGGGGTGCATAAATGCCCTGCCCCATGGCGGCAGAGGCATCGGCGAGCAGTTCGGGCGGTGGCATGGGGCTGGCCATGCCAAGCACACGACAGGTGCCAACGATAAATTCAACGGGGCTTTTGACGCGGCGCCAGCGGGCAGATGGGTCGTGGAAGAGGCGCGACGCGAGGATTGTCTGCACAAGTGTGCGGATGGAGCCGCCCGAGGCCCGAAATTGGTCGGCCAGCGGCTTGAGCAGCGAGTCAGGAAATGTATCCGTTTCCGAAACGTAATGCCGCATGAGTTTTCTGGCGAGAAAGAGGCCATTGGCAGGCTGATTCAGAAGGATTTTGTGGATCTCTTCACCGCCGAAATTGCCGGTCTGGCCGAGCACGGTTTTGGGGCCGGTGTCGTGCTGCTGCTCGAGAAAGCTGAACTGGTCGCGAATCACGAACCAGCCAGTGTAGGCCCGGGCGGCCTCCTGAATGTCTTTCTCGGTATAATTTCCACGCCCGAGAGTGAATAGCTCCATGACTTCGCGGGCGAAATTTTCGTTGGGACGGCTACGGCGATTGGCTGCGGCGTCGAGCCAGACGAGCATCGCGGGGTCTTTTGAGATGGCGTCGAGCATCGCCTGAAACGAGCCCAGCGCATTTTTTCGCAAAGCGGCAATCTGGCGGACCATCATACCCGTGTTCTGCACTTTAACGTCGCTGGTGGCGAAGTGGTTGTGCCAGAAGAGAGTCAGCCATTCAAGGGCCGGCAGGGGCGTATTGATCATCCGCTGAAGCCAGAGGGCCTGAATGCGGCGCAGTGGGCCATCGGGACCGAGCCGGGCTTCGGTGCGATCAAAAAACTGGCTGAACTGGGCGGCCGGTGTGCCGTCGGCCGCTTTTGCCGAGCCGTTCAGGATCGATTCAACCGATTCCCCTGGCCCCTGCCTCAGCGCCGATTCGAGCAGGTCAGGTGTTGCGCCAAAACCAGCACGGCGAGAAAGATGCGAAGCGGCTGCACGATCCCATGGACGATCCTTTGAAGGTTCAAACGGAGCCCAGGCCGACGCCGGATCTTTCAGGTAAGTTTCCAGCCAATTGCTTTTCATGGCAGTGGACGCCTCAGATAAAGTCTTGCAATGACGTCACTTTTGAGGCGGGTTGAAGTCAAAGCCGAGACGAATTCGAAAGAGTTTCTCGGTGTCGTTCACGACGATCTCGCCTTGATTCAGGCCACGCACCAGTGATTCAAGCCCGCCGATTTCGGTTTCAGCCGCGTTTCGCCCATGGCCTTTTTCAACCATATTCTGCATGACGAGCCGCTCGCGATTGGTTTCAATCAGCCGCCCAAGCAGCTGGCCGGAAACGTCCAGGCTCATGGCACGTGGGGGCAGATCGGGCCCTGACGACGATTTCAGGCTTTTAATCAGCTCGCGGGCAATTTCGGTGGTCGTTGCCACAATCAGGTGATTACCGGCAAAAGCCAGTGTGGGCCGGAAGTTATGGCGAATATGCACCCCTTCTTCCGCATCATTTTTGGCGTCTTTGCCCTGAGCAGGCGGGAGAAAGCTGGCCGTGTAGATTTTTGCACCTTCAAATTCTTCCTGATTTTGCATCAGCACAGGTTGTTTCTGTTGTGCCCCGGTGACGTTAATCACGCCAATCAGCGACTGAAACGCAATTACCCATCGCTGCTGAAAATCTTTATCCGCCTGATCATATCCAACGGTGATGGCGAAGGCCGGCAAGACGAGGTCTGGCCGTGGTTTCAGTGATTTGACGTCCTGCTCGGCCACATTCAGACGCCAGTCGGGCCTGAGGGCACCCAGCACACCTGTTCCGAAGTCGCGTCCGCCGAAAAACTGCCCCAGGCCATTATCAAGCCCATTCAGACCCTGCAGCGCAGGCCCTTTCACGATCGATTCGCGAATGTTCCAGACCTTGCCCAAGTCCCGCCAGAGATTGAGCGAACCGATCTGATTCGGCACCACCAGCGGCCGGGGGGCAAATTCTTTAGCAGGCGGCGTAAAGGCCTGCCGAGCTTCGCTTTGGGCTGTCTTTTCATCCACCGGCATAATCGCTTCGAGAGTGGGCTTGCCAGCTTTCAGGTCAAAGGCAAGTGCCAGCCAACCGGCTTTGTTATAGGCTTCAACCCAGCCACCGAAAAGCAATGCTGCCAATGGGTTATATTCTTCAAGCGGTTTCAGGTTATTCACACCTGCCTTACGCAGAAGGTCAAGCCGGGCGAGCCCGAAGGCTTCATGGCTGGCGGCATTGCCCTGCTCCATGGCGTCGCGAAATGATTTTGACTCGCTCAGCTTCGATTTCGGCTGTTTTTTGCCGGTCAGCAGGTCAAGTACATCCTTTAGGACGGATTCCGAGCTGGCCAGCAGCAGCTTGCCGTCGTAAATGGCATGTGCTTCAGTGGGAATGAAGCTGAAGCAATCAACACCGGCATGGTTGAAAGTCGTTACAGGGTCAGGGTTTCCCTTATTTGTGGCATCGGCCCGGGCGAATTCGATGAGCTTGGCATGCAGGCGGCCGAGACGTGTAACATCTTTTGGTACAACACTTAATATCAATTTATTCGGGTTGGCAGCGAGACCAAGTTCGGCAGGCCCGTTCATGATTTCGCGAACGAGCTGACTCCACGAAAGATCTTCCGTTGAGCCGAGCGCGCCAAGCACAGCCTTGACCTGATCCAACTGAGGATTATCAAGTTGGGGGCCAATATTGGGTATCTGTCTTAAAGCATTCAAAACTAAAGGATTGCGAAATTCATCAAGAAACAGGGCCGCCGGCTGATTGATGCGTAAATAAAGCGGAGTTTCGGCTGGGAGAATTTCGGAAAGTCCTTTGCTTTCA
>JBILGL010000211.1:0-7185 GCA_044351075.1 Isosphaeraceae bacterium
TTTGGGGCTGATCGCTCCGTTGCCGTGCCTGAAATTGATGCAGGTGGGCAATTGGTCCGCATCTTGTCGGTGGCAGTGAGAGGGCTTGATAAATCGTCTGGCGATTATGCAGAGATTATTCGCAGAGCCTATGATATATTTATCAATCATCCGGAATGAATTTCAGAACATTGATCAATAACAATTGAGTCAATTGAAATTCAATCGGCCGATTATTTCAAGGGATGTTTCTGAAAGAACTCCCACATAAGCTCGTTGGCTGAGATATCAACAGTTGATTTGCCGATAAAGCCAAGGCCGCTTTGCCGCTGGCCAGGCCAGGTGTGGCCACCATCTTCGACAACAATCAGAACGACTTCTGTGCCGTTTTTGCCACCTGACCAGACGCGCCTGGTGACTTTCATTTCGTCGCCGGGCTTTGAAATCGTCTCTTCTCTGGCTATCTCGGCACAGCCGTTGAGTTTAACCCATGTCATCACTGAATCTTCCACACCCTTGAAACGCATGAAAGAAGGGGTTTTGGTTTTATCGAACACATAAGGCACAATTCGGTCCTTAAGCCCATGAAAATGCATGACGGGCACGGGCCTGGCGGGCTTTGACTCTTCAATTGCAATGGTGCCGGCAACCGGGGCAATGGCAGCAATGCGGTCAGAAAGTTCGGCAGCCAGACGATAACACATCATGCCGCCATTACTCATGCCGCAGGCAAAAACTCTTTTGGAATCGATATTATATTTTTGACTGATGTCGTCGAGCATCGATCGAATAAAGCTGACGTCATCCGGACGATTATCAGCCAATTGGCCTGAAAATCCACCAGCGTTCCAGGTCAGAAACGAGCCGGCCCCGGTTCCACTTGGGTAAACCACGAGAAAACCGTTTTTTTCTGATGTTTCATTGAGGCCAGTGAAACCGACCATCATGGTGCCATTCATTGCTGCCCCATGAAGCGAAAGCACTACAGGGGCTGCTTTGCCAGGGTTATACGATTTTGGCACATGAACGATGTAATATCGCTTACGGCCACCGGTTTCAATGGAATGCAGAATATTGCCGGTTTTCTGGTCGGTTTTTGGGGCATCCAGCGCGGAGGACACAGCAGAAAATAAAAAGACCAGTGCAATTGAAATCAAGCTGGTCAATGGAAATCTATCGTTCATCAGTCGAGATACTCCCGCGAGGACTTTGAAAAATTAGTCGGCAAGTGCGCTGAGCCAGATCGACGCTTCAGCGTCGGACGGCATTCGCCAGTCGCCTCTGGGCGAAAGGCTGACGGAGCCGACCTTAGGGCCATCGGGCACGCAATTTCGCTTAAACTGCTGGGTGAAGAATCTTTTGATGAATGTCTGCAGCGTTTTACGGCGAACTTCAATGGGATATGGCTGGGAAAAATCCGCAAATTCCGAAAGATAAAGAATTTTCTCAGGCGAGAAACCATATCTCAGAAAATTTGCGAGGTAAAAGTCGTGCAGCTCATAAGGCCCAAGCACATCTTCCGTAGATTGTTCGATCTCGCCCGACTGGCTTGGCGGCAGCAATTCCGGCGAAATGGTTGTATTGGCAATATCAATCAGAATTTTATAGAGAGGCGATGTTCTCTCGCATGATTCCGCCACATATTCCACAAGAAATTTTACAAGCGTTTTAGGCACAGAGCAGTTTACATTATACATGCTCATATGATCAGCATTATATGTACACCAGCCCAGGGCGAGTTCGGAAAGGTCGCCTGTGCCAAGCACAAAGCCACGGCTCATCAGAAGTTTGGTACGCTCGCGGGCCTGAACATTTTCAAATGTCAGATCCGATCGTTTCTCGCGCGGAACTTCGCCCAGCAGACGATTAAACTCATCCAGAGAAACGTCGCGGGCATTGAAACTATCAAAAATACGGGAACTGAGGGCCTGAAAGGTTGCGAAACAGATTTCGCGAATGTCGATTGTCTCCTGCGAAATTCCGAGTGCGGTCATCAGTTCGATTGCATTATTTCTGGTCCTGGCGGTCGTGCCAAAGCCTGGCATCGTCAGGCCGTGAATCCGGCGCACGTCCACGCCGGCCTTCTGATAAGTCTTCACGGCTGCCATCAGGGCCAGGGTCGAATCAAGCCCGCCGGAAACGCCGATGTAAACGTCGCGAAAACCGATCTGCTCCAGGCGCTTGTAAAGACCAGCGCATTGAATGCCAAAAACTTCGGCGCAGCGGTGATGAAGCCGCGCTGGGTCTCGCGGAACAAATGGGCGACCGTTGACTGATCGAAGCAGGCTTGTGTGCTTTGATTGCAATTCCGGAATTTCAATTGTACGATATCGCCGATTTAATTCGCGGCTGGCGTCGCCAAAACTCGTCATCAGACGACGCTCGGCCTGAAGTCTATCCACATCAATATCGGCTGAAGCGTGCCAGCCTTCCACGGCGACGGGATCTTCCGGCAGGCCGACACGGCGGCTTTCGGCGAGAATCAGGCCATTTTCGCAGATCATGCAGTGGCCGCCAAAAACGAGGTCGGAAGTTGATTCGCTTGGGCCGGCTGAGGCATAGGCATAAGCGGAAAGGCAGCGACTTGATTGATTTTTAATTAATTCTGTGCGGTATTCGTTTTTGCCAACCGTTTCATTAGAGGCGGAGAGATTAACAACAAGATTGGCACCGGCAATTGTCGCTGCACTGCTGGGCGGGATGGGCATCCAGAGATCTTCACAGATTTCAGCAAAGACGATCAGATCGCCACGGCGGAAGAAGAGATCGACGCCGAAAGGGACCCGGATGCCGGCAAATTGTATTTCGGCCGGCTCATCGCCACCAGCCGGGCGAAACCAGCGAGACTCATAAAATTCTGAATAATTCGGGATATTGATCTTGGGAACGATGCCCTGCACTCGCCCCTGACAGATAGCAATGGCACAATTAAAAAGTTCATTACCGACCGCAATGGGAGCACCGACGAAGATAAGCTGATCAGCGGGCGCGTGGCGGGCAATGTCGGCAACGGCCTTTTCGGCGGCCAACAGCAGTTTTGATTGACGGAAGAGATCGCCACAGGTGTAGCCGGTGATGCAGAGTTCGGGAAAGACAACAACTTCAGCGCTGATCACTTCAGCGAGCATGGAAATAATATGATCTGCATTTTTCTGCGGATTGGCCACTGCAACGCGGGGCGAGCAGACAGCGATACGTGCGAAGCCAAATTGATCCATGGAAGCTATTCTCCGACCATTTCGTTGATTTCACTGTATATTACCTGATACATACGCTGGCATGCCAGAGTGGCTGGTCAATGAATAAGCAGTGAGCAATCAAGAATAAACTATTTTGATTGGAAACTGGGCATGAAGCATGTCAATTATTGACATCTGACGGATGATTTGAGACAAGTGGAAATTTTTATTGGCTTTTTGCCGATATTAAGGAATAGGAGTTTCACGATGGTAGAAAAAAGGATGAGACCTGCGATTTGTGGGGCATGAAAGGAGAGAAAAGTGCTGCCTTACCAGTTAGAAATTTTGGGATTTCTGAATGGCACGCCGGCCGAGTCAGACAAGAATTACCCGAGCGTGATGTGGACAGGGTTCATGAAGTGTCCAGGGCAGAAGCAGAAAAGGATTGGGCTAACGCTTTGTCTCATTTTTGTTGATGGGCAGATTTTTGGTAATAGTCAATTTGATTGGAAACTATATCAGAAATATCAGCCTAATATGCATCTGATTCAAGGCGAATATAACAAAGCGACAGGAAAGGTGAGCATGCTTGGAATAGACAGGCACTCAATGCCCATCTATTTCGAAGGATATAACGAAAACAAAATCATCTATGGCCGATGGGCCGTATTTAGTTCAAATATGGAATTCAGCGGTGGTTTCATTTTCTGGACGATTGGCTCAGCCGACCCGACTCGAGTTAAGAACCGTTTGATTTAAAGACGTTAAAAGAAGAAAAAGTTGAAAACTTGAATTTTTGTTAAAAGGCTTGACTTCCAAACCAGACTTTAAATAGTAATTCATAGAAGTGTTTGATATGAGCCTGCTGGATCGCAACTGAAACAGAGATTAAAGTGGCCAGACGCGACGAGCCTGTTGAAAAATCAGATCCCCAGAACCGGCATGAGACGGATGAACGCTTCCCGAGCGGCCCCTGGGAAGGCTTCTACCTGATGAAACATACAGGCCTCAAGCGGCACATGATGGAAATGATATTACAATTTACTGATGGAAGCCTGACTGGCGAAGGACGCGACGCGATCGGCAAATTCACCATGTCAGGCAATTACAGCACTGAGACAGGCAAATGCAACTGGAAAAAAAGTTATATTCGCAGGCACAACGTGATTTACGACGGATATAATGAAGGGCGGGGAATTTTTGGTGGTTGGGAGATCAGAGAAATCATCAGCGGCATGATTTTTCAATCAACCGGTAGTTTTCTGATCTGGCCCAAGTCGATGGGCGACCCGACAAACCACCGCAGGAAAGCCGAAGCCGATCTGCCGCAGAAAGAGCAGAAGCAGAAGATCAGCGAGGAGGATTTTGCAATTGTCAGCGCAGCAACAATCTCTGAAGCAGAATCAGAGACTGATGAGTAAAATTCCTGAGAGAAGCCCCACGATTTATCACACCTGTTTTGGGTCGGGATCAATTCAGGCAGGATCTGCAAGTAGATCTACATGCGGGGCATGGGGATAAACGACCGGATTGTAATTAATTTGAAGCTCGGGGGTTTCAATCAGGCGGTTGCCTTCGTGGCGAGAGGTGAGCACTCTGTCGAGAATGCCAGCTGTCAGCAGAGTGCGCTCAACAGGATAAGTAGCCTTGCCCGAATGGATCATTTTTTCGACAGCTTTGAGAAGATAGGCAAAGTGAGGATAACGCGGCTCGGTGCGTTCTTCGACAGCGACTGCGAGCGGTTCCGTCTTGCCCTTTAATTGAATTCCCATTGAAGTGCCCTGCACGCAGGAGAGCATGAAAATGGCCCCCGGCGTGCCGTCAACATAGTCAAAAAGAAAGAGACCTGCGTTTTTATCCTGACGAATGTCAGGATTGCCCTGCTTCGGCACCACACGAAATGCAGCATCAAGCGCAGCCTGAGAGACCCGGCCACTATCAACCGCCTGCCAGATGGCATCGCCGGATAAAAACTGAACAGACTTTACACCTGTCTCTGATCCGCGACGACGCTCCATGTAATATTGAAAAAATTCAAGTGCATGAATGCCGTAAATATCAAGGCCACTGTAGCCAATGCCAACAGCCGTTTGAATGTCGCTGCCCGCCGGCAGGTCAATTTCAGGCTTGCGAAACGCCAGAGGCAGCGATGAACCGGCCATGAAAGGGACCTTGAGCGATCGTGCCCGGTCATACATCCAACGGGCATCATCCCAGACGGGACCGATGTGTTTATCATGAAAGACAGGAACAACTTTTCCGTATTTTTCGAACGTGTCTGTAATTTCCGTGAAGAAGCGTCGGCGTGGATAAAGCTGCTGCCCCTTGGCATTAAAGGGATAATTGCCATGCTCGCCAATACAGATGACACCATCAACAGGAATATTATTTCCACCAACTGTCAGAGCTTTTTCGATGGAATCAAAAACCGGAATGCCATGCTTTGCCAGAGTGTCGCGGCCGATGTCAGTTTTTAACGTCTGATCCATATAAACGGAAGTGAGCTCAAGAGCGGGACCGGGACCGCCATCCTGCTTCCAGCCATCCATGATTTTGCCCAGAATGACATCGGCATGAGAGCCTTTAAAATAGACGGTAATAACGGCAGCGACATTTTTACGGGCGATTCTTGAATTATTAAAATCATTACAGGTGTTTGATAAATATTCTTCGCAAATGCTATTCAAGGGCACGGCCAAAGGTAAAGCGGCGGCTTTCAGACAATTTCTGCGCGAGATGAATGACTGTGTATCGGCCATGAGATTCGCCCTTCGATCGTTGAGTGTCTGATCATTTTTGATTTGTAAAAGTTTAACACTGAGGGGCAGAGAAGGCCAGCATTTTCAGAAAATTGCGGAGAGAACTGCTTAAGATACTGTTTGAAAGGGATTTAGAAGGAGCGATGCATCTGATCAAAGAAATAAAAGCAGACGAAGAGGATGAAATTCACAGCGAGGGCGCAATAGATAAGCACTAAAACGATTTTGAGTAAGAGCGAGTGTATCATTTTCCGGCATGGGGAGCCGGCTAATTGAGCCAGGAGTGAGAAAAGGCGGAGGATGGCATCGATTGTGACGGCGACGATTGTGCCACCGCCAGCGAGGACGATGAGCATGGCGCGAGTGGCGTCGCTGGTTGTCCAGAGAGCGAAAATGAGACCGATCATGCCAATGGCCAACATGATTTGCCATATATTCAATTTTACTGGCATTTTCAGCGACCTTTTCGCCTGATGAGAAATCGTGGAAGATTCATATTAATGAAATTTCTTCAGATAATTAACAGAATTTTCGACAAAAAGAGTGCGATGGGTTGACTCCGCTCGCCTGAATCAAGATGATAATTGTTCACGCGGCCGAAACCGGCAAATCCGGGCGGCCAATCAACCACGAGACTCAAACGATTGACGCAACCAAAATGAGCGCGACACACAATTACCGATTTACTTTTGGCCCCTGGAATATCAGCACCGGTGCCGACCCCTTTGGGCCACCCGTAAGGGCCGACATGGCCTTTGCCGAGAAGATTCGTCAATATAAAAAGCTCGGTTTTGATGGTGTGCAGTTTCACGACGACGACATTGTGCCCTATGACCTGCCGGAAGCCGAAAAGCTGAAGAAAGCGGCCGAGCTGAAAAAAGTGCTCGACGACGAAGGCCTGTTTGTCGAAATCATCGCACCAAGGCTCTGGGAAGACCCCCACACAACTGACGGAGCCTTTACGGCGAATTGCCCGAAGGATCGGCAATATGCACTGGACAGAGCACGGCGATGCGTTGACTTGGCGAAGGTTGTCGATTGTAAGAATTATGTGCTCTGGCTGGCGCGTGAAGGCTCTTATATTCGCGAGTCAAAATGTGCCCGGACGGCTGTTGGACGTATTGCCGATGCCTGGAACGCCATTCTGGATCATGATCCAGAGATTCGCGTTCTGGGCGAGGCCAAGCCGAATGAGCCGATGGATCAGGCGTATCTTCCAACTGTCGGGCACATGATTGGTATGGCCTATAAAACCGTTGATCCGAAGC
>JBILGL010000213.1:0-7128 GCA_044351075.1 Isosphaeraceae bacterium
GAAAACGCCTGAACATCATTCGCCATAGTGAAAATCAATCCCTTGATGAAATCAGGATAACGGATTGTCCGAGCAGAAAAGTCGGGAAAACCACTCACCGCTGATTGCCAAAGTCCTATCCGGCAGCTTCTGGCTCGCGCTGAAAACGCCCGTTGCCGCCGTTTGCGCCTTTTGGACAATCCCTTTGATGATTAGCACTTACGGTGATGATCAATTCGGGGCCTATGGCTTTGCCTGGGGTTTCGGCTTCTTTCAAATGCTGCTGGAATTTGGCATGAGTTCGGCCCTTCAGCGACAGGTCGTGACGGCCTGGTCGCGTGGCGATCGACCGGCCGTTGAACGAAGTCTTGCCAGCGGCATGGTTTTTTACACGTGCATGACGATCCTTCAGGCCATTTTTCTTTTGGGAGTGGCCTATTTTGCAGTTGATCAAACAGAATTCTCTTCGAATGATAAAAAGCTGATCATTCAGCTTCTTTGGTTGCAGGCACTTACAGCACCTTGCTGGGGGCTTTCAACGGTCATTTCCAGCATTTTGCAGGCTGCACATCGCTATGAAGTCATTCCGCGTCTGGAAGTGGCGGCTGTTTTGGGCCGTTTTCTTTTGCTGGTGCTGGGTGTGAACCTTGGCTGGCCGCTTTTAGTGGTCGTCTGGTGCCAGTCGATCGTACAAATTTCCATAATTCTTATGCCTGCCATCTGGATCGCGGTCATGGAATTTGGCATGTTTCCATCGTTTCGCCATGCGAGTTGGACTGAATTTAAAGTTATGTTGCCCATGAGTTTATGGGTTTTTCTGATTCAGCTTTCGGTGATTCTGGCGGACAAACTCGATACGACCATTCTTGGGTTTGCTCTGACGGAGCCCGGCTCGGCCACCTCGATTTATCAAGTTGTTTCCAAGCCGTTTATGCAGATTCGACAGACGGGTTGGACATTGGCCTATTTCGTGATGCCGGCGGCGGCAAGTCTAGCGGCGGCAAAGGATTTGGCGAGTCTTGATCGAGTCAAATATGACGGTGTTCGCCTGCACTTCGGACTGATATTGCCGGTGGCGGTGCTAGCAGGTGTTTATGCCAGGCCGTTTCTTTATTTATGGGTTGGCCCGGCCAAGGCGGAATATGCCCCACTGATGCAGCTTTTTCTGGTGGCATGTACGCCACTGGTGCTTTCGGTGCCAGTTCAGGTCTCGACCGGGCTTGGCCATGTGCGGGTGATTGCACTGGCGGCGATTGGCGGAGCACTTATCAACTTGCCGCTGAGTTATTACCTGACGACACGAATCGGTGTCGCTGGCGTGATCTGGGGCACGGTGCTGACAACATTATTTTCAAATCTCTTGATCCCAATGTCTTATACGTTCAGAAAATTGGAAGTCAGGTTACCCGAGTTTTTTCGCCGTTCGCTCTGGCCGGCCCTGGCTGGCTCTTTGCTCATGGTCATGACTGCCCTGTTTCTGCGAATTGTGTTGAACCCTGAACCAGCTGGTGCAAGCAGGCAAACACGACTTTTGCTTTTGCTTTGCCATCTCAGTATTGGCGTGTCGGTTTATAGTGTTGGTTATCTTTTGAGCGGTTCAGCCGTTACTGAAAGACGATGGCTGTTGCGAAAATTGGGCCTGGATCAGCCAAACCCGAAGTAATTAGCCTGACCAGTGATGTCTGAATTCCAATTCGAATTGCTTGACACTTGCATTTCTCAATATTTATTCAGATAATTTGACAGGAACAGCTTTGCGTTGGTGTTGTGAAGGTGCATTTTTTGCACATTCGGCAGAGGCCGAAAACTTGACCATCGCCCGTGTGGATCACAGGAAAACTGTTCCCAATGCAAGATCGGATTGCTTACAAAGGTTATACGTTTGACGACCTGCTGCTTGAGCCTGGATTTTCGGAAGTTGTTCCTGGCCAGACAAATACGCAGTCGGCACTGACTTCTCGGATACGCCTGAACATTCCGATTCTCTCGGCGCCAATGGATACGGTGACTGAAGCCAATCTGGCGATTGCACTGGCTCAGGAAGGCGGGCTGGGGATTATTCATAAAAATCTGCCGATTGACGAACAGACGCGTGAAGTAGATAAGGTCAAGCGGTCTGAAAACGGCATTATTGTGGATCCGATCACGCTTTCACCGCATGAAAAGGTGGGGCATGCCCGTGAGATCATGCAGGATCACAATATTTCGGGTGTACCGATTATCGAACCCGATGGCACACTTTGCGGAATCCTGACCAGACGCGACCTGCGATTTTTGGAGTCGCTCGATATTGCTGTTTCCGAAGTGATGACCAAGGGAAGAGAGAATCTGATTGTTGCACCGGAAGGCACGAGTCTGGAGAAGGCCGATCAGATCCTGAACCGGAACAAGGTTGAGAAGCTGTTATTGGTGGATAACCAATATAAGCTACGTGGGCTGGTGACAATAAAGGACATCGACAAGCTTCATCGCTATCCGAATGCATGCAAGGATGCACGAGGTCGATTACGAGTTGGTGCAGCGGTTGGTGTGTATGATTATGAGCGAGTTCGGCGTCTAATCGAAGCCGATGTGGATGTGATCACCGTTGATTCAGCGCACGGTCATTCTCGAAATGTGATTGAAACAGTTCGTAAAATCAAACAAGATTTTAAGATTGAAGTCATTGCCGGTAATGTGGCCACTTATGAAGGAGCGACTGCTCTGGCAGATGCTGGTGCCGATGCGGTGAAAGTAGGTATTGGTCCAGGTTCTATATGCACAACGCGTGTGGTGAGCGGCGTGGGAGTACCGCAGTTAACGGCTATCTTCAACTGTGCGAAGGCTTTAAAAGGAAGAGTGCCGCTGATTGCCGACGGCGGAATTCGGTATTCAGGGGATATTTCCAAGGCGATTGCCGCCGGTGCAAACTGCGTCATGATTGGAGGACTTTTTGCGGGATTGTCAGAAAGCCCTGGCGAGATGATCATTTACCGTGGTCGTAGTTTCAAGACGTATCGCGGCATGGGTAGCCTTGGCGCTATGGCCAAAGGTAGCCATGAACGATATCGACAGGAGACAAAGAATCCGACGAAATTTGTGCCTGAAGGAGTCGAAGGCCGCGTACCTTACAAGGGGCCGCTGGCAGATTATGTTTACCAGCTCGTGGGCGGGTTGCGGGCAGGCATGGGTTATTGTGGCACAGCAACGATTGAGGAACTGCACCAGAAGGCCAGGTTCATTGAAGTTACGGGTGCCGGCGTGCAGGAAAATCACCCGCACGATATTGTCATCACACAGGAAGCACCCAACTATACCAGCTTCTCCACAGGTGAAGGTGAGTCGGTAAGAGGTGGTGTATGACGCAGGGAATGCTATAAGATCAGGCTTGTTCTCAACATTAGGTCAAACAGGGGTATTGTTCATGACTTTGCGCTTTTTGATGGTATTGGCAGTTTTATCGATGGCAAATTTCGGAGGCAATGTTGCTGCCGCGCAGGAAGTCAAAAAGGTGGATGTGATTGATGCGTCTAAAGCACGTGATCATATTGATAAATTGATCACTACTGAATTGACAGTCAAATCAGCCAAGGACGCAAACACGAGCAAGGTGGTTTATCTCGATTCAGAAGAGGATTACAAGGCAGAGAACAATCTGGCGATTGTCATACCTTATGCCACGGTGGAAGAGTATAAAAAAACTGGCGTTAAGGATGTGATCAAGTATTATATGGGGAAGAAAATCAGGGTCACTGGAAAAGTCATTCGGCAGTCGGAACAGACGAGAATTATTGTCACGGAATTAAAGCAGATTGAATTAGTGAAATAAAGTTAAAGCAAAAGAGTCTCAAACAGAGTCAAAATAAAGGGGCTGCACATTGCTGTGTAGCCCCTCTTTTTGATTTAGCCGGCAGACTCATCGGATATGACGCTGACGTTACATCAAGCAGAGGCAAGAGACAGACGTCATGTCACCAGATTTCACTCGATGTCGGGTACCCTGAACGAGTAGCTCTATCCGACCAACTGCCGAGATGAATCAATGCTGGCCGGAAGCCTGAGGTGAAGCAGCAACCGGAGCGGCACCGCCGCAGGTGTTGCAACCACCGTGACCGCCACCTTTGACCAGGCTGAAGTGGTGCTTGGTCTTGAGCACATACTCAGAGCTGGTGGTGTGAACCAGCTTGGGCAGGTGAACTTTCGGCAGAGAAATCTTCGGCAGGGAGATGTGGGGCAGGGAAAGACCCTTGCCACCGCAACCACCACCGCAGTCAGCCACAACGCTCTGTGCACTTGGGGCAATGCCTTGTGGGCTGGCAATGCCGCAATTCGTGCAGCCACTGTTAGCCTGTGAGGCACCGGCGAAGCCAAGAACAAGAGCGGCAGCCAGGCTCAGAATCGATTTGGACATGGAGTGTAGCTCCTAGCGATTTGCGAACGAAGAAGAGACTGCAGCCTCTTCCAATGCTTGTGACGAGAAGTTCAGCGACTTGATCCCGGAAGGCTTTCCCGAGCCCCATTGAGTGCTTTCGTGAGGCATGCCTCTCGTAAACCTCAATCCACCAAGGTTGGATCGCTTTATTGGTGCTCCCCGCTTGTCTGCCATGGGGTACGAGACCCATGTTTCGACAAAATTGTTATCGTCACTGAGCGACTCAGTCTTGAGTAATGTAACTCGAAATTCTACAAAGATTTACATATACTAATTGTATTGGTTTTGGCAGATTTGCGGTGTGTATCGATTATATGATTTAAGCGGGTATTCTGTGCGTCGCTAACCCTGTAATATTATTCTGTGCGGGAGCCAGACGCGGGCGGTTCCATATCCTGCTCAGTCCATTTCATAGCCCTGGCCCGCCGCATGGGAGAGAACCTGAGGATGACTTCACCATCACGAAACAGTCGGACAGAGCCAGTGGACTGACTGACGACAATCGCCAGTGATTTCGTTGCTTTTGTTATTGCCGCAGCAGCCCAGTGGCGAGTACCAAGACCTTTAGGCAACGAAAGCCCCTGAACCGGAGCGTCGATCAGGCGACAGCCGGCTTCGACGGTGCCATCACGTGAGACAATTATGGCGCCGTCGAGCTGGGCGATCTCTTTAATCGCTTCGCGCACTTTGGAGTCTCGTAAATTGCGGTCTTTACGCGGGTAGCCCTTGAACGGGTCAAAGCCGATGGCACGGGTTCGATCCATCACATTGCGATGATCGCCCACGACAAGCAGCGTTCCAATCGGATTTCCCTCACGCCCTTCCCGGCCGATATCGGTTGCAATATCGACAATCGATTTGAGCGTTTCAAAGGGCACGATCGAATCGAGTTGGCGGAGTTCTTTCGGCTTGAGTTTTACCAGATGCTCACCCAAACGAACGATGGAAATACTGTCAAGAATTCCCGATTCAAAACCGCTGTAAATCACAACAACATTATCAGATGCACCCACAAGATCCATGGAAACGGCCTCCAGTAGGCTTAAGCTGATGCGATCAACGATTGAATGATCGAGCGGCTCCATTTCAATTGTTTTCAGGCCATGTTGCTGAGCGAAATCAAGAACTTTTTCTGATGAACTGGCAACAATCACAGGAAAATCGCGGTTTTTGGTCCATGTCAGGTCAGGCATTGTTTCGGATAGAATCACAAGAGCGGATGCACCGACTTTCCTTACGGCATCAGCACCCAATTGTGCATAGCAGGAAGAGATGTTTGACTTTGAAGTAGGGCTGCCCACCTGATGCAACAAGTTTTTTTCATGCGTTTCGTGCGATTTTGCCATACCACGAATTCCTTTTCGAAACGCTACGCTTGGTCCGTCCTGTAGCGGCCAAGGTCTCGTCACCAGCAGATTGCTGAGAAAATGAGAATCGTATTATCCCATGATTTCATCCCGTGGCAAGATTTCAGGAGAAAAACCGGTATACTTTCGTAGATCCGGAAATCAAATCAAATTGAAGGATTGAATCGCTAAAAAAACCTTTAAATCGTATTAATCATGGTCGATGCCTGATCCTTTTGAAACATTATGAAGACGGAAACAGGGCCATTTACTTCTTCATCTTGAACCCCCTTTTTCTTGCCTGTGGGCAATCGCTGAATAATTTGGGATCAAGAATTAAAATGCTCAAGTGATGGAAAATACGTCTGTGACATGATCTGAAAAACAAAGTTAAACGCCCAATAAGATCAAAGACATCAAAGATAAAATCTGATAAATTAGCTGAATGAAAGAATTAGGTTGTCTGGACTTGGGTCTTTGCCGAAGCGAACAGGACCAGGCACATTCGGGGGATTCGTTGTGTCGATCCGGGTCGTGATAGCTCCTGACAAGTTTCGTGGCTCTCTGGATGCATCTGAAGTTGCCCGGGCAATCGGTCGGGGCGTAAAAATTGCAATGCCCTACGCTGAGATCGACTGCCTCGGGCTTGCCGACGGCGGTGAAGGGTTTGCTGAAACCATGGTGGAATCCATGGGCGGCCGCTTTGAGCCCGTTGAAGTGCGCGGGCCACTGGGCCACCCGGTCATTGCAGCATTGGGGCTGGTGGATCAGGGCCAAACCGCAATTATCTCAATGTCGTCGGCTTCAGGTCTCTCCCTGATCTCACCTACAATGAAGAATCCTTTACTTTCAACGACATACGGCACTGGCCAATTAATCAAGCATGCGCTTGACTTAAAGGTCAGGCGAATCCTGATCGGAATCGGCGGCAGTGCCACCAACGATGGAGGGGCAGGGATGGCTGCCGCTCTCGGTTATCGATTTTTAAATGAGGAAGGTCGCGAACTGCCACTGGGTGGGGCTGCATTGGGCAGACTGGCCCGAATTGACGCATCGGGGCGAGATTCGCGACTTGATCAGGTGACGATCGAAGTCGCCTGTGATGTGACGAACCCACTTTGCGGCCCGACAGGCGCTTCGCACGTTTACGGACCGCAGAAAGGGGCTTCGACTGAGATGATCCTTCGCCTCGATGCCGCCCTTGAAAACCTTGCCAAAATTGTCGCCCGCGATCTTGGCCGCGAAATCCGCGATATCCCAGGCGCGGGGGCGGCTGGAGGGCTTGGGGCTGGGCTTGTCGGATTTACCGGAGGGCGGCTAAGGCGCGGAATTGACCTTGTGATCGAAGCGACACGTCTGCGTCGCCGAATAGAGATAGCCGAGCTCTGCATT
>JBILGL010000212.1:0-7128 GCA_044351075.1 Isosphaeraceae bacterium
TTGATTCCCCCCTGATTTGGTGTAAGTCACCGGATCTCTGCAACGCTCGGATGAGCCCAAATTGATAATTTAAATTATCAGGTTGGGTTTTTGTCAGATTATCAAAAATCGTAATTGATTTTTCAAATGCAACTAATGAGTCGTATTTCCTGCCAATTTGTGATATGAGATTACCAAGTTGTGAATAACCATTTGCAAGGAGAAACATGGATTGTTCGCTGGTATCTGGAGTCTTGCGAAATTCATCCTCGATTTGCAGAAAATATTCCATCGGACCCTTAAGCAAATCAATTCTTAGATTTTCAAGGTCGGGCCTGGTCTTTAATTCTGGATGATTTGTAACATCATCAATGAATCGATTAATTGTTGAAATCGCAATTTTTTCTCCTCTGATTCTTAACAGTTCGCGTGCTTCAACCTCTTTTTTCTGAGCAATTGCCTCCGCTTCATTTCTAATTGATTGTTCATGCTCAAGCGTGATTTCCAGATTTTTCTGCTGCAATTCCATATGATTCAGATGCTTGATATAAGCGAACAGAATCGTTCCGAACAGGAGGAACAGAAGACTTGTGACTCCAATCATAACTTTCGTTCGGTTCCGGATCGCCCAACGCTGCATTTTTTCGTATCGATTCTCACGATAAGCCGAGACTGGTTCATCGGCCAGCCAGCTTTCAATGTCGGCAGCGAGATCCTCGACTGTCTGATAGCGATTACCAGTCTCGCTGGCAATTGCCTTCATGCAGATTGCAGATAATGGCTTTGAAATTGAACGATTAATAGAATTGGGGGGAACAAAATCTCCATTTCTGACGCGCTGTATTTGCATTTCAGCCGTTTCATCCGTAATCGCATTAGCGGGCATGAAACCAGTCAGAATCTGATAAAGCATTGCACCGAGGCTGAAAATATCACAACTGACTGTCATTTCTGAAATGGAATTCTGCCGATTCGCTCGATAATGTTCCGGCGACATATAACCAATCGTACCGCCGATAAATTCCCGGTCACCTCCCTGAAGCCGATGCAGTGCAGAGACATTATTATGTAACAGAGGTGATATATGATGCTGATTATTTAATGAAGAATTCAAACCTACCTTAAAAAGCAAAGCCATACCCCAATCAACGACATACGTCTCGCCATATTTTCCTGTCATCACATTAGCCGGCTTAATATCGCAGTGAAGCACACCCCGATCATGGGCATAGTGCAATGTCTGACAGACAGCCAGAAAATGCGATAATAATTTTCGAAGATACTGATTTGATTCCGATTGTGTTGTTTTCGTATTTTTCTTTAATTTGTGATAATCATCAATAAGACTCTCAAAATTTGGTGTATCAATAAATTTCATGACATAAAATGGAATTCCGTCCTGTGTCTTACCAAGGCCATACATCGGCACTACGCCCGGATGATCAAGCCTTCCTGTCACCTCACCTTCAAGCAGGAATGTAGAACGAAGCTGCGATGCAATTTGATCGTCAGGCCTGTCCTGTAAACGTTTTAAAGCAACTGTGCGGGCAAAACTTGCATCTCTCGCCTGATAAACGATTCCGATCGCACCTTTTGCTATGAAATCACCAGGTTCAAAACAAGTTTCGTATAAATAGTGTTTATTATTTTGATTAGTGCTGAAAGCGTTAAAGTCTTTATCGATTTTAGATTGAATACTTGATGAAATATTTTCAGGATTGTAACTCGTTTCAAATACCCGTGGAGATTCGGCATCTGTTGATAATAAAGCATCTTTCTCTATTTCAATCATCTCTTTTGTTTTTTTTGCAACCTGATTTGATACATTTGGATAAATACTGGTTTTAAAAAAATCGATTGATGAAACCGCAATCGATGTGATTGCCGCATTCTCCATGCGAATGACAAGTTCCTGTATAAACCCGTGCTGATCTTCAATCAAGTCAGCCGGTAATTTCTTTCCGGTTGGTCCAGAATATATCTCATTTGCCTGATTCTGCAAAAATATAATTGTTTCGAGATTGATCAGGCCTTTGGAAAAAAGAAATTCTGCAAGTGAAAGCTCACCTTTGGTGTAACATTCCTCAAATAATGCAATCAGCTCGGAACGGTGGAACAGCCTTCGCTGAAAAATCAGCATCGCCACTATCAGTTCTTTTTCGATCTGATCCGGATTCATGGAACTCATCTCATTGAATATCCCGCCTTAGAGCTTGTAACGATTTTACCATAAATAGAGACATAAATTCATTTTCTTTTTGAATTGATACCGATCGTGGCTTCTGATCATGCTGCACAAACTCTCGAATCCCATATTTGAACAGAAGATTATCCTTTTTGATGGAACAGAACCTTATCCTCATATACTTTTAGAGATTCAGATAGAAGATCTGTATGATTGATTTGGGTCATTCTTTACAGGCTCACTGAGAATTGATTACATTATGCGATATATTGATCCAGAGATATCCCAGTGAATTGATCGAACGATAATGATTCGCCAAAAGTGCCCACGATGCTTGGCTGCCTTTAAATTCAGAATTTCACTGGAAGGAAAATTCGTCAGGTGCCCAACCTGTAATGAAAAGTTTCAAGTTGTTGATTCGAATCGGGAAAATGATCTGAACCATTCAAATCAATCAGTTCAATCGTGCGAAACTGATTTGAATGAATCCGGGGTAGTTCAGTCTCGTATTACTATCTGCCCCTCATGTCAAACAAGATATAAATTTAAGCCGGAAAGAGCAGGAAAAATTTATCACTGCAAAGGATGTAATTCTCATTTCACGATGACAGAATCAGTTGATATTAAATCAGAGCCAACAGAATCTCCTGAAAAAACGCAATACTCAAAACATGAAGCGGAATCTTTACCATCTGCGAAAAACAATGATTCACCTCCAATAAAAAAAGCGAGAGTTTTGCCGAGATCACAACAGAACCGTCAACCCGAATTAGTTGCAAATGATGATGAAGTACCGTTTTCATTTTCGAAACCGGTGAAAACGGAAGGCCGGCGGCGGCCTGGCCAGTTGCCGGTTTCGCCACTGGGAACTCGCCCAGTGAGAAAATACACGGGGACGAAAAGTAATGGCCTGATAGTGATCGTCAGCATTTTCGGTTTTGCAGTTTTACTCGGATTCATTCTATTAATCCTACTCATTCCGGCGGTTAACGCTGCAAGGAAATCAGCAAAAGAGGCAGTTGCAAGAAACGAATCGAAAGTACGCGAAGCTCAGGCAAGGTCGGTACCAATATCCAAACCTGGCACAATACCACAACAGAATCAGCAATTTCCGAACAACAATCTCAAAAGCCCTGCCCAAGATTCATTCGCTCCAGCTAAGCAGAATGAACTCTATCGAAAATATTGCCAACATATGGAGCGAACTATTGCATTTTATGAGCGGATGTTCGTCATTTTACAAACCGTTCGCGATGTAAAATCGGCTGAGAATACAAATTCGATCCTCGAACAATTAATTAATGATCGTAGCAAAGACGACAGTCAATGGCAGACACTACCTGACCTGAATCACTCAGACGACCTGCGTTTTACAAACGAGTTTCGTGATCGATTTCACAGAATATCGTTAGCACTCTTGCCGGAATTGCAGCGAATTGAAGGTAATTCCGAAATTAATGACGCAACTGTGATTGATTGTAGTCAGACGCGCAAAAGCCTGATGGAATTGCGCACAGCGTTTAACTTGAGATGAATCTATTTGAAATTCGTGATCCGGAAATTGTTAAAGACCAATAATCAATTTAAGCAAATTTGCTATCTCTAGTCTTTAAAACCAATAAAACGTTTTTTATTCATTATCAGTTGAATATGACATCAATCATAGTGGCTTTACTTTCCATATTAGTTTTTGTAAAATTTAGTTTTATCAGAAAAGTGGTTTTTCTGATTCAAATTGAGATTGCTGCCCTTGGTAAAGTCTCTTGAATATCAATAGAATACTCGAATTGGCAAACAACTGGCGAAATTCAATTGTGGCACGGATTAGTTGGAAGAAAAGAGCTGGTAAATCAGAAGCCCTGCCAGACGCATTAAAAGCGATTGTGGGTTATCGTTTAGCGATCACAGACGAAACGAACGAAGCGGATACAAATTTATTTCTTGAGAAAATTAATACAGCACTCCAATTAATGCCTGATCACGGCCTTTCCCATGCAGCGAGGGCGTGGGTTTATTTCATGCGTAAGGAATTGGAACTTGCCATCGATGAAATTACGAAAGCGATTGAATCAGGCCCTTCTGAGTTTTTGTCGGTCTGGTATGTTGAACGTGGTATTTTCCGTGTAAATACCCAACAGCTTTCTGAAAGTCTGGCGGACATGACTCAGGCATGCCGGTTGAAGTCATGGAGCATCGATGCCCACCAGCATCGATTTCAGCTATTAAAAGCCATGCAAGATAATATTTCAGCAATGGCCGAATCTGCATTTACACAGCAGCTACCCATACCGGCTGAACGCCAAAATCTTTATCAATATTATTTCAGCATTCCCTGCTATCGGCAGCCTGAAGATCTTGAAATCACATTTATGGTGCTGAGTGATCCGCTTAACCCGACGGCAAGGCAATTTCGTGCCGAAAGGTTGATGGAGCTATTTGTACCTCATTCGGCTTTGCTTGATTACCAGTTTGTCTCGTGGCAGACAAAGACAAATCTCTTCGCAATCGCTCGTATTGAGGAAATTCGTGAAAATGGCATTATGTCTAACAGGCCGATTGTAGAGCCCATGCGACCAGAAATCAGCCTTTTACCTGAATATGCAGAAGTATTAAAAGGCTATAAAAATTATTACTGGCGTAAGACTCTGTGGAGAAAAGGCTTTGGCCTTTTTCCACTCTGGCATAAACTAATGTTAAGATTTGGGATAGGGCCGCTCGACGAAAATCGAAAAAGTGCGATTGCCAGTTTTTTCCTGGCATTATTAGCGTCGATTCTTTTAGGAATTCTATTCGGCTTCCTTTTTGATGCAGAGGATTACATTTCATTTGCCAGAATTCCGCAAAGTTATCGTACAGAAACCAGCATATCAGAATTACGAAAAATATCAGGCCTTCTCAAATTATTTTTAATTATATCTCAAATGACAATGGCTTATTTGGCTTCACGCAGCGTCTGGTTAATTTTTAAAAAAGACCAAAGCAGTGTAGCAGAAACAGCGAAAGATTCAATAAAAACAATCCTTTCATTTATTAGCATTCCAATGACTTTCTTAATGATCATGCTGATCAATGGAGCAAGTTACCGCATGCTCATCCAGATCATCCGCTGGATCAGCGGATAATCTGAACTATGTATGCTTAACTCGATGATTTATTTCATCAGACCAATTATGACATCGTCATCAAGTAACCGATCGAAAAATACAATTTCATCAAGCTTACCTTCAAATTGAAATTCAGCTGAGGCAGCCCCACCGAAAAACGCTGTCTCGTTTGCTATATTACCAAATTCCTGAGGCAGATCGGCATGTTTCAAATGTCTGCCGTCGAGAAAAAGATCGATCGTCCGGCCACTGCGGCGCAAGGTTAATTGATGCCATTTTTTAAGCCCTGGGATTGCATCCAATGGTATTTCAGCTCCACCTGGCAAAGATAGAATCAACTTGCCGGAATGATGGCCAACTCCGCCAATAGAGATTTTCTCACCACCTGGCAATTCCATTATAATACCCGTCGTTTTACGTGCATCAACCGGCAGGCCATTCCAGAACCAGAGCGAAACTGTAAACGCTCGCCCCGATTTAAGCCCACTTACTTTCATTCGGCCACCTGCGAAGTGTGCAGATCGATTGATCTGGCCTGCTGCAGCAAGGCCAGGCGATTCAGCACCCGGAAGGAAAAGGGCAACACCATCTTCCAGTTGTCCGGGATGATCATTTCCAGAGGAATCGGCAGCTTTTGTGCCGGCCATCTCCTCCATTTTCCAGTATCCAGCCGGTTTCAGCGATTGTATTTTGGTGGCGTATTCTGAATCAATTCCCGGCATTGGCCTGCGTGGGCTGCCAGAGACTTTTTCCAGCAGGCTCAACAAAGTTTCTACAATTTTCGGCTCTGCCTTCACTTCCAGCGCAGCAGTGCGAGCAGGCCAGGTGGTATAACCGCCCAGCTTGTGCTGTTCCGGTGGTGGAATATAGCCTTCGGAGCCATTGGCCAGTTCGATATTTACGGTTGTCGTGAGCGGGCTGGCCGCTTTTAATTTCAGTCCAGTGATGGCATAAACTTCGTTGGGAATGGCCGTGATGCCAAGAGAGCCGATGCGAATCGCCTGAAGAATGAGCTCTCGATTTGGATTGGCGTCCATTTCAATCGCTTCACAAGCGTAAACTTCTGGAATATCTTTAGGAATTCGGTCGCCTATTTTCGATTTCATTTCCCGGGCCCATTCCAGCCGTTTGGCGTCGGGCAATCGGCGAGTCAGGTGAAGCGTCGTCTGGGCCATCGCTATTGAAGTTTCAGCCTGATATTGAATCGATCCCAGAGCCTGAAACGCACGATCGGTCATGGCTTCGGCATAGGCCTGCATGGAAATATCGAGCTTGGCTTTGCCGTAGTCCATCCAGTGCTGGTCGCCGCTGGTGCCCTGCGACATAATTCCGACAAAGCCGTCGCCGTCTGTCATGCCAAGCCTGCGGGCGATCTGGGCTGAAAATATACCGAAATAATCGGCAGAAACCGGCTTTGCACCAAAATAATGCATGGAATAATTCGCAAGGATGGCCAGCGGCTTACCATCGGCAGTTTGGATGGAAACAAGCGAAAGTGCGGGATCAACCGGGCCTGATGGGCCTATGACATCAGGATTGAGATAGCCCGGGTGCATGTGGGCTCTGACATTTTTTACGCCAAATGGATCAGTGATCATTTTGTCGGGGCGGCGAATCCAGCGGCGAGTATGGGTGTGATCAAAATCTTCGACAACAGTCCAACCAATACGCGCCGTTTGCATATTTTTGGTGGCCTGAACGATACTTTTGGCAATGAGGCTGGGCAACATGGCGACATAATCAGGGTCAGGCGGTGTGCCGAGTGCTCCCATGGCGGAAGGAGCCGTGTGCGTATGGGTGGCAGAAATGAGCATACGATCAACAGGAATGCCTGATTGTGCAGCAGCTTCGGCTTTGGCT
>JBILGL010000214.1:0-7072 GCA_044351075.1 Isosphaeraceae bacterium
ACCGGTCCTGGAATTGGGGCATTCACCGGTCTTCATGCCCATCATGATGACCATGGTTCAGGTGAATCGGGGCATGGCAACTCTGGCCATGATGTACATTCTTCCGAATCCCACTCAACTCAAAGTGATCATGCACCTGCCTCTGGTGATCACAAATCATCAGATAATCACGATCATGGTAAACCACATGATTCCCCCAAGGCTGTTGATGATCATTCAGCAAAGTCAAAAGAAGGTGGCGGAAGTTCCGATGGCACCGACTCAGCTTCTGGTCATAGCGCTAAGCTTGTCTGGAAAGGCGAATTTATCTGGACAGCACTTGGATCGACACTGGGGCAACCGCTAACGCTTTCTCTGGGCGTTTATATCGATCTACTCTCTGCACTCATGTTTTCTATGGTCAGTTTTATTGCAATGCTGGTGCATATCTACGCAATGGAGTATATGCACGGAGATCCGCGGTATCCCCGGTTTTTCGCATACCTATCACTTTTCTGTTTTTCCATGTTTGGGCTTATTGCCAGCCCTTCTATCTTTATGATATTTGTCTTCTGGGAATTGGTGGGGGTCTGCTCTTATTTTCTGATTGGCTTCTGGTTTGAAGATATAAACAATGCGAAAGCGGCGTTAAAAGCGTTTGTCACTAACAGAGTTGGTGACGTTGGGATGCTGATTGGCCTCGGGCTGATTTGGTCATATTTCGGAACTTTTAATATCGCTGATATTAACAACGCATTGTCGGATAGTCGGATCAGGGATAATGATACACGCATCACCCGGGCTGTAACCGGTGATGATATAACGGTCTCGATTCAGGCCCCACCGAATGCCAAAGGTGAACCAGGATCGATCGTTACAAAAACGATACCTTATCTGATGCTGACGATTGCCGGGCTTGGTATTTTTGCAGGTTGTGCCGGCAAATCAGCTCAAATTCCGCTGCACGTATGGCTGCCGGATGCAATGGCTGGCCCTACGCCGGTATCTGCTTTGATTCATGCAGCAACCATGGTGGCTGCAGGAGTTTATCTTGTGGGTCGATTCTATGCCTTATTCACGGCAGAAGCATTGCTCTATATCGCCTACACCGGCGGCCTAACCATGATCGTCGCTGCGACTATCGCACTGGTTCAGACCGATTATAAGAAAGTATTAGCATATTCCACGATCAGCCAGCTTGGCATGATGATGCTTGGTCTAGGTTCGCTAGGCTTCGCGGCCGGACTTTTCCACCTCATTACCCACGCATTTTTTAAAGCTCTGCTATTCCTCAGCGCAGGGAGCATTTACCACTCAGTTCATACATATGAAATGCCCAAACTGGGCGGGCTTCTGAAAAAGATGCCAATTACCGGTTATTGCATGCTTGCGGCTACCATGGCCATTTCGGGCGTGCCTCTGCTCTCCGGTTTTTACTCTAAAGATGCCATTTTGGCCGCAACGATGCGGTTTGCCTCTGAAACGGGGCATTATCCAATATTTTTCTTCGCGGCATTTGGTTCTGCCTTGACCGCATTTTACATGTTTCGAATGTGGTTTCTGGTTTTTGATGGCACCTCGCGTTCAGCACATTTGGAGCATGAGCCACACGATCATCATGGGCACGATGACCACGGACATGGACACCATGGTGATCCAGTTGCCCATGCTCACGAGAGTGGGCCAAAGATGGCCTGGCCATTAATTGCCTTAACAATTCCAACAATTATTGTTGGATATCCAATTTCTATTTTGCCCTTTGGCGAACCGATTTTAGAGCAGATGATACATTACTCGGCCCCCGTTGCCACAGTTGACTTGAGCGACTGGCATTTTAAAGCAATGATGGTGAGCATTGTTGTGGCATCGCTAGGTATTGGTGGTTCGGCTCTTTTCTACTCAAGATTCAAAATATTCAGCCCTGAACCATACTCATCACGTTTTTCCATGCTTTACAACCTTTTCGTCAACAAGTGGTATTTTGACAAAATCTATAGCGTGATTTTTGTCAAACCGACGATGTCACTTGCTCATAACATTTCAAAGTTTGACAAGCTGGTGGTTGACGGCATGGTTACTACGGCTTCGAATCTAACACATCTTGCCAGCCAGGCCAGTAGTCTTTTCGACAGGTCTGTGGTTGACGGCATGGTGAATTCACTGGCCAATCTGGTTATGAATACCGGTGAAAAGAGCCGTCAGCTACAAACAGGTAAACTGCGGCAGTATCTGGCAGTTCTGGCTGTCGGCGTAGTTGGGCTCTTTGGCTGGCTCTACATCTGGATACAGAGTTGAAAACCTCTTTCGAGCAACCGATCGATTCTCGATAACTAATCCTTTATGTCGTACTTATGTGCGACAATCAAGAACAATGGTCTGAACCATAATGAGTGACGCACAACTTCTTACATCTCTTTGGCTTGTGCCATTTCTCGGGTCTCTCACCGTTCTCATGGTGCCCAAGGGCTCTGAGCGACTGATCAAATGGATCGCCCTTGGTTTTTGCATGGTGACGATGCTTTTGACATTCGTCGCTTTCAATTCTTATATGAGTATTAACGAAAGCGGCCTGGCACCCATTTCATCATCCCTTTCTGACAGGGTGATGAACAATGTGATTCGCACAAGTGCTGTTGACGGCAGCGACTACGACCCTATTGAGCTCAACTCATCAGGGCGCGATGGACGAAATGATCTCGTCGTGCGTTTGCCTTGGATTCCTTCATTCAACATTCAGTATTATCTTGGGCTGGATGGTATCAGCCTGAGCCTTGTTGTATTGGCGGGAATCGTTGCCGTGCTTTCGTGTCTGGCTTCTTTCCCAATCGAAAAAAGCGTGAAGGGTTATTACAGCCTCTTTTTACTGCTTTGTGCCAGTATGATAGGTGTCTTTCTAGCTCTTGATCTTTTCCTTTTCTATGTCTTTTTCGAAGTCATGCTCCTGCCGATGTACTTTTTGATCGGTATCTGGGGTGGTGAAAATCGCGAATACGCTGCAATCAAATTCCTGCTATACACTCTCTTCGGCTCGGTTTTCATTCTTGTTGCCATTCTGATTCTTTATTTCTGGCCAGGTGATCACACAGCACTGGTCAGTCAGATGAACCCAAATACTTCAACAGTGGAGCGTGTAGCCTACACGGCACACACCTTCGACATTGTAAAGCTGACGCAGGCTGCAACAACAACCGACTTCTACGGACGTTCGATTCAGACCGTGATTTTTGCACTGTTCCTGGTCGGTTTTTGTGTCAAACTGCCAAGCTTCCCGTTCCACACTTGGCTGCCTGATGCACACGTGCAGGCTCCTACGCCAATTTCTATGATTCTTGCCGGGATTCTGTTAAAAATTGGTGGCTACGGGATGATTCGAATGGCTTGGCCGCTGGCACCAGGAGGAGCACAGGAACTCTCTTACTTTGTTGCCTTAATCGCCGTGGTAAGCATTCTTTACGGAGCTTTGGCAGCGATGGCCCAAACCGACTTTAAAAAGCTTGTTGCTTACAGTTCGGTGAGCCACATGGGGTATGTTACGCTTGGAATGGCCGCGATGAGTCTCGCTAATGAGCCCAGAATTTACAGCTATGGTGTTAACGGTGCGATGTTTATGATGATCGCCCACGGCATCACGTCCACTGGTATGTTCTTCCTTGTGGGTGTAATCTACGAACGTGCACATACGCGAGATCTGAGCAAGTTTGGTGGATTGTTCGCTTCGATGCCGGTATATGCTGGTATTTCATTCCTCATCTTCTTCGGCTCGATGGGCTTGCCCGGCCTTTGTGGCTTTGTTGCCGAAGTTTTTGTGGTTCTTGCTGCATTTAACTTCAATAAGTTACTCGGCGTTCTCGCAGCGGCGGCCGTGATTTTGACTGCAGGCTATGTCCTCTGGACGTTGCAGCGTGTTTTCCTTGGCAAGCCGGCTGGTGCCGCTGCCGATGATCACCATGGTCATGGACATGGGCACGGTCATGATGACAGTCATGGGCATGCCGGTTCATACCCCGACCTCAACCAACGAGAAGTGATCATCGCCATTCCACTTGTAATTCTCACAGTTGCCTTGGGGGTTCTGCCAACACCTTTCCTTTTATCTTGGATGAGCCCATCGGTTGACGAGACGGTGAAAGCAGTTTTGTCTGCCAAAACCGTGCTTTATCCGACAAAATCAAATTCAACTGCGAGTTTTCCGATTAATAATCCAACTCCGCTTGAGACGGTCAATCGTTGATCGCATCAATGGTTGAACAATCAAAAAAAACGTCATCGCAAGCCCCAATCAAAATTTGGGGCTTGTCTGATTTTCACCTTCATTATGCGACTTTACCACGTGACCTCGACTTCATTTCCGAGGCGAATGAACCAGCCTGGCTGAAGAATGCCCGAAAAATTGCGAAAGCATGGGCACTGACTGTTGGCCCCAACGATATCGTCCTGATTCCTGGTGATTTTTCCACTGCTCGGAATCATTCGCAAATCCAGCGAGATCTGGCTTGGTTGGCTAAAAGGCCTTGCGGCAGCGTTGTTATCAGCCCGGGCAACCACGACCTCTGGTTTGGGCGTTTGTCGGGTCTGGCTAAAATTATGAGACCTAATCAGATAGCAATCGACGGCAATGCTATTGATCTTGGCCCGGTGATTATCTGTGGTTCCCGTTCTGCGCCTACACCCGACGACCCTTCGGTACAAGGCCCCAAAACAGGCACCAATGAACGAATAGCCTATGACAAATTCCAGAAGTCCCTGGAATTAGCCAGCAGCCTCCGCGACTCAAGTGGTATCGATAAACCAATCATCGCCCTTTGGCACCACCCGCCATTTGACCGGTGGGCCCGCCCTGATGCCGTGGTTGCTCTGATGGCGGCACATCGTGTGCAGACTTGCGTTTACGGTCATATTCACACCCAGCTTCAATGGCAAAGCACGCCTCAGGGTACAATAGAAGGCGTCAGGTTTATTTGTGTAGCCGCTGATTCAATCGCCTATCAGCCCCGGCTGGTTCTCGATATAGGTTAAATTAATTCAGTATTTAGCCACAGACATGCTTAGAAGAGCATAGAAAAAATAGCTTGTTTGACCATGGCTGATTTTGCTAATGGCAATCCCTGCCCCCGTTTTTCTTTCTAAAAAATCCGTTATAATACGATACTTGCTCAGAACTATAGTCTTCCACAGACCTAACACCTGCCCGGGAAATTGGATTCATGAATAAAAGATCACTGATGATTCTATTTGCTGCGATCTTTTTTTTCGGGCCTTCTCAAAAAAACTGGGGAGAAGAGGCAAAAATCAGCTTTACCCAAGAAATCCGGCCGATATTGTCACGACACTGCTATGCATGTCATGGGCCAGATCAGGCACAGCGAAAGGGAAAGCTCAGGCTTGATACAAAGGATGGGGCGTTTTCAGATCGTGGTGGCTGGGCACCAGTGGTCGCTGGCCATGTGGCCAAGAGTGGCATTCTCGAACGAATTACTTCCACTGACAAAGAAGAAGTCATGCCCCCTGGAGGCGCTGAAAAACGTCTCAGCTCGGAGGAAGTCACCAAACTGACAAAATGGATTGAGCAAGGTGCACCATGGGCGGATCACTGGGCATTTACCCGCCTGGAAAATCCAAAACTACCGACAATAAAGGACGAGAGCTGGGTCAGTTCGCCGCTGGATTATTTTGTGTTAGCCAAACTTGAAGCAATGGGCCTGAAGCCGAACCCGCCGGCCGATAAACAATCGCTCATCCGTCGTGTATCTCTAGATTTGACAGGTCTTCCGCCAACGCAGGATATGGTGAGAGAATTCCTGAACGATACAGCCCCCGACGCTTATGCCCGACTGGTTGAACGATTACTTGCAAGCCCAGCTTATGGCGAGAGATGGGCGAGAATCTGGCTTGATCTGGCACGATTTGCGGACACAAAAGGATATGAAAAAGACCGTAGCCGGCCGATGTGGCGGTATCGAGACTGGGTGATTGCCGCATTTAATAGAGACATGCCATATGACCAGTTCTCTCGCGAACAACTGGCTGGCGATCTACTGCCTGGCAATACGCCATCTCAGCGGCTGGCTACTGCTTTTCATCGCAACACCCTGACAAATGAAGAAGGTGGCACAGACGACGAGGAATTTCGGATTGCGGCGGTTAAGGACCGAATCGACACGACGATGCAAGTCTGGATGGGATTGACTTTTGGTTGTGCAAAATGTCATAGCCATAAATACGACCCAATTTCCATGACGGATTACTATCGATTTTACGCAATTTTTAACCAAACGGCCGATTCGGATCGGGGCGATGAATCTCCTTTTGAATCATTCCCCACCGATGCTGATCAGATTGAATTAAAGGCAATTGAATTTAATCTCACAGAATTAAACGACAAGTTGAAGTACGGTCCTCCGCAAAAATCTTTATTTGATTCAATAAAATCAGCAAAAGATCGACAAATCGCTATTTTAACGGCAACGCGAACACCTATATTTCAGGAAATGCCTGCCGACAAGCAACGTAAAACTCGAATGCATCAGCGTGGTAATTTTCTCGATCCTGGAGCAGAAGTTGAACCAGGTACTCCCGATAGCTTTCCGCGCCTGAGTGGGCCTGTCAATCGCCTGACAATCACCGGATGGTTTTTTCAGCCAGATAATCCTCTCACAGCCAGAGTGGCTGTGAACCGGCACTGGTCAGCCTTTTTCGGAGAAGGCATAGTGCCCACTCAGGAAGATTTTGGGTCGCAGGGACAGCCGCCTTCAAACCAGCCGATGCTGGATTATCTGTCTGTCGCGTTTCGCGATTCGGGCTGGAGTTTCAAAGCTCTATGCCGTCTGATCGTAAATTCGTCCACTTATCGACAAAGTACTGCAGCAGCACCAGAAAAAATTGCGAAAGATCCTAATAACCGACAATTAAGTCGCTTTCCGCGTACCCGGCTTGAGGCGGAGATGATTCGTGATTCTGCCCTTCGCGTTTCAGGGCTGCTTTCATCCAAGATGTTCGGGCCATCGGTCATGCCCTATCAGCCTGAAGGTATCTGGCGCAGTACATATAACACCGACAAATGGCAAACAAGCCCCGGTGAAGATAAACATCGCCG